>DATHCY010000105.1:0-6785 GCA_035319305.1 Methanocella sp. | reverse complement strand
CGACATTTTCTCCAGGCCATCTTCCAGCCCTGGAGGTACGCGTATCATCATCTGTGCCATATTGATCTCCAGATTACCCATCTCAGGCGGCGCACAAAAACGTATTCTGCGGTTTACACGCACGCGACGCTAAACAAATTCCACACCAGTAGCCGGCATACCCCAGGTTTCGGAGGCCGTATCCATCAGAGTAGGGCGATACCAATAATAACGATTATATTGCAGGCACTACCATTTGACATGGAGTCATCATGGCCGACATCAAAAAATTTTTCAGCGGGAATGATCAATTCGCAAAGCACTGCGGCATCAGGCTGATCGAGGTATCGGACGGGCGCGCCAGGACCGGGATGGATATCCGACCGCACCATTTGAACGGGGTCAGGACCATCCACGGAGGAGCGCTGTTTACTCTGGCGGATTTTGCCTTCGCCGCCGCATGCAATTCTCATGGTACAGTCGCTGTAGCGATCAACTGCAGCATCGCCTATGTCCGGGCGGTTTCGGCGGGTACCATGTACGCGGACGCGCGGGAGACATCGCTGGGCGGCCGGATCGCCACCTATACTATCGATATAACTAACGAGAAAGGCGAGCTTGTTGCCATCTTTCAGGGCATGGCGTACAGGAAGAAGGAGAAGATCGACGATTTGGTCCAGAGCTAAGCTTAACGTTTGCGATAATGGTTACTTGACACAGCTCCCATGGTTTATTCGACCTTGAACCAGGCCATTAGTCAGCAGATGCCGACCGGTGATATAAACGCTGTGCTGTACAGGCCTTCGAACAAGCCCGTTGGGGTGTCACAGTGACCAAACGCCTTTCTTCTGCAGGATTTTTATGCCTTCGGAGGTGATGTTGAATATGTAGCTTTCCAGCGGTATGCTGGTTGCCCTCATTTTGCTGATCTCAATGTGCCGCTCGCGTAAATTCGTATATGGGTTTTCCTTGATGGAGAGCCGGATTACCCCATATGCCGAGTACGAGGCAACGCCCTCAGTACGTCGGTTGGACGTGTCGTCCATGACATATACGGAGGTGAAATGCTGCTTGGCCAGCAGCAGGTTGAGGGTGTCGAGCTGCTTTCGAAACTCGTCCATGGACATGTTCAATGTGAAGACGCCCAGGTTATCGATGACAACCAGATCGGTCTCCTTGGGGATCTTTTCTACTAGGCTAATGATGTCCGATTGTAGGGTATCGATCTTTTCGAAGCCAAGCGACATCGTCTGGATGGTAGTATACGCTCGCTCCTCGTAGAGCTTGACGATTTTCAGTTGGCCCGACTTGTAGAACTTACGGATATCGTGGCCGATGCTCTCAGCCTGGTACAGGATGTCCTCAAGCTCTTCTTCCGTCGCGATATAAACGCATTTCCTGCCGTCGAGACAGCCGCGGTGTATAAAATGGATGGCAATGATAGTCTTGCCCGACCCAGGCGAACCGGTGACAAGTACGCTCTTGCCTCTGGGATAACCCCCGCCGATGAGGCTATCCAGCCCCTCTATACCGGTAGAGACACGTTCCATAATAATATCCAGTACATAATAATATCCAGTATTTTTCCATTGCCCTTGCAAAGCAATATGATTACCGTTGTGTAATAATGCTAATAAAGGTTCTTCTCTAAAAAGCCTTAATGTTGATGATTTGAGTCGGATGGAACCGAAATTGGGCGGCGATGTCTCGTTAAATCTTTTTTAGGGAGAGCATTTAATAAACAACAGATAGTCAGGCAGCAGTGGAAAATATTTAAGCTTCCACGCTTCTAACTTATACCCAGATTACAAGGCATGTTGCAGGGTTTTTACCTCTGCATCGATTACTAATTGCACTATCAAGCATAATACGATAAGCTATATATAGAAGTGCAAACATTACTTTAAACCCGTCTATATAAAACCGGGCTACGGAGGGTACATATGGACTCGAACATCATCCCCGCAGAGGATGAAAAAGATGAAAAAACGCAGCAGGAGCAGACTGAAGAAAATGATAACGGCAATAATGAGGTCGCACGGCTGACACGACAGGTAGAAGAATACCTGACTGGCCTGCGATATCTGCAGGCCGACTTCGAGAATTACAAGAAACGCGTCGCCCGGGAGAAGGAGGAAGTCGTCCGGTACGCGAACGAGGGGTTGATCATAGAACTCATCGACGTGTACGAAAACCTGGAACGTGCAGCGGCCAACGCGAAGACCGCTGCGGACAGCGAGCAGATGGCCAGAGGGCTAGAAATGATCTGCGCACAGACGTCCGCTATCCTCACGAAGTACGGCGTGAAGCCCATTGATACAGAAGGCAAAATGTTCGATCCACACCTGCACGAGGCGATCATGCAGGACTCGTCGCAGGATGTAGAGGATGGCATGGTCCTCGAAGAATACCAGCGTGGCTATATGCTACACTCGAAAGTCATCCGTTATGCAAAAGTGAAAGTATCCAAGAGGTAAAATTATGTCCAAGATTCTCGGAATTGACTTGGGAACAAGCAACTCGGAAGCAGCGATCATGGAAGGCGGCAAGCCCGTCATCATACCCAGCGCCGAAGGCGGCAGAATGTTCCCCTCGGTAGTGGCGTTCACCAAGACAGGCGAGCGTCTGATCGGCGAATCGGCCCGGCGTCAGGCTGTTACAAACCCGGAGCGTACCATCATGGCTATCAAGCGGAAGATGGGTACGGATTACAAGGTGGAGATCGACGGCAAGAGGTATACGCCACAGGAGATCTCATCGATGATCCTCCAGAAGATCAAGCAGGACGCGGAGGCGTACCTCGGTGAAAAGATCACCAAGGCAGTCATTACAGTCCCCGCGTACTTCAATGACAACCAGCGCCAGGCAACCAAGGACGCCGGCACTATCGCAGGCCTGGAGGTCCTCAGGGTCATCAATGAGCCCACAGCGGCATCACTTGCATACGGCCTGGATAAGAAGGGCAGCCAAAAGATCCTGGTCTTCGACCTGGGCGGCGGCACGCTCGATGTCACCATTATGGAGATGGGCGATGGCGTATTCGAGGTGCTTTCGACGAGCGGCGATACCCAGCTCGGCGGCACCGACATGGATAACAAGATCATCGATTACATCGCCACCCAGTTCAAGAAGGACAACGGCATCGACCTCAGAAATGATAAGATGGCCATGCAGCGGCTCCGGGACTCGGCCGAGAAGGCCAAGATCGAGCTGTCCAGTACGATCCAGACTCAGATCAACCTGCCGTTTATTACCGCAGATGCCAACGGCCCCAAACACCTAGACATTGTGCTAACCCGCGCCAGGCTGGAAGAACTTATCCGGGACGTCATCGACCGGTGCAACACCCCAATGAAACAGGCGATCTCAGATGCCAAGCTGTCGGCGGACCAGATCGACCGTATCATCCTGGTAGGCGGCCCGACCAGGATGCCCATCGTCATAGATACCATCAAAAAGTTCTTCGGCAAGGAACCGGAGCGCGGCATCGACCCGATGGAATGTGTCGCCATGGGCGCGGCCATCCAGGGTGGCGTGCTGGTTGGAGAGGTCAAAGACTTGCTGCTGCTGGATGTCACCCCATTAAGCCTTGGCATCGAAACCTACGGTAACATCTTCACCAAGCTGATCGAGCGGAACACCACGATACCAACCCGCAAAAGCCAAGTATTCTCGACCGCCGCAGACAACCAAACATCAGTGGAAATCCACGCCATGCAAGGAGAACGGCCCATGGCATGCGATAACACCACGCTGGGCAAATTCCACCTGATCGGCATCCCGCCAGCCCCTAGGGGCATACCCCAGATCGAGGTCACCTTTGACATCGACGCCAACGGCATTATGAATGTCAGGGCCAAGGACCTGGGCACCGGCAAAGAGCAGGCGATCACCATCACTGCCTCCACCAAGCTAGAAAAATCTGAGATCGATCGCATGGTCAAAGACGCAGAGAAGTTCGCTGCCGAGGACGCGAGCAAGATGGACAGGGCCGAGGCCATGAACCATGCCGACACCCTGCTCTACTCCTCCGAAAAGACGCTTACTGATGCTGCAGACAAGCTCACTGCAGACCAGAAGGAGCGCATCAACAAGGACATCGAAGCCTTGCGTGACTCCCAGAAGACCGGCGATATCGAAAAGATCAAATCGGCCACATCCAATCTGACCAAAACGATGAACGAAGTCGCCACGTTACTGTACCAGCAAGCGAGCCAGCAGTATCAGCAACAGCAGGCAGGCCAGCAGCAGAATCAGGAGGCCGGAGGACAGCAGGGACAGCCCGGTGGTGCCGCCGCCGGCAAAGATCCGAACGTCGTGGATGCAGACTACGAAGTAGTAAACGATAAGAAATAAATAAGGGTCTTTCAGGGAGCTGCTAACTGTGGCGGGCAATAAGCGAGACTACTATGAGGTGCTGGGGGTCGAAAAGACCGCGGGCGCGGACGATATCAAAAAGGCGTACCGCAAGCTGGCGCTTCAATACCATCCCGACCGCAACAAGGAAGCCGGCGCCGAGGAGAAATTCAAGGAGATCTCTGAGGCGTACGCCGTCCTTTCGGACGAACAGAAGCGCGCCCGGTACGACCAGATGGGTCACGCGGGCATGGAAGGCTACTCCCAGTCGGATATTTTTAACAACTTCGACATCTTCCGGGACATGGGCTTCGGGGACTACGATAACCTGTTCGATATGTTCTTCGGCGGCCGGGGAGGCTCAAGAGGCCAGCCCAACCGAGGCAGCGACCTGCGATATGACCTCGAGGTCGACTTCAAGGAAGCCGCGTTCGGAACCGAAAAGGAGATCGTCGTCCCACGACTGGAATCATGCGATACCTGCCATGGCTCCGGGGCGAAACCCGGGACCAAAATCAACAACTGCCCGCAGTGCAACGGGACCGGCCAAGTGCGCCAGATCACCCAGAGCCTCTTCGGCCAGATGGTCCGAGTCGGCCCGTGCAACCGCTGCGGCGGCAGGGGCAAGACCTTCGATACACCGTGCCCAGAGTGCAGAGGCAAAGGCAGATCCCGCAAGGTTCGAAAAGTAATGGTAAAGATCCCGGCGGGCGTGGATAATGGCCTGCAACTACGCATATCCGGCGAGGGCGAACAGGCCCCCTCCCCAGGAGGCACCACAGGAGACCTGTATGTGGTCATCCGGGTAAAGCCCCATCCATTCTTCCAGCGATACGGAGATGACATCGCCTGTCTCATGCCAGTCACCTTCGCACAGGCAGCGATCGGCGACGAAGTCGAAGTAGAAACGCTGACAGGCAAGGCCAAACTCAAGATACCGCCAGGGACCCAGACCGATACAGTCTTCCGGCTGAAAGGCGAGGGCATCGAAAGCCTCAGAAACCACCGCCGCGGCGACATGCACGTGAAGGTCGTGGTAAAGACGCCGGCCAAGCTATCCGATAAGCAGAGGCGCCTATATACCGAGATACTAGCCGAGGAAAAGGAAGAGGCGAAAAAGGGCAAATATAAGAATATTTTTGAGAAGATCGGTGACGCTTTCAAATAATATCTTTATTGTTTTCTTTTTATCAAACTAATAGATTCACGGCGATCGGCTTTCCGATGTATAACTAAACCCTCCTTAAGTTATAGAATCATCGAAATATATCCGAACAGCCTATAAAACATATGGTGCAGTACAGCCTACTTCGACTGGGCTGTGCCAGGTGAGGGTAACGACATCCGACGATCTCGAGGTATTTGCGATTGAGTCGTGACAGGAATGATTTTAACGCCTAACCCACTACGTAGCGACATTACTGGAATATCACGCCCCGGTGCTATGACTTAGAGCGCCGGAGCGTCAGTATGAGGAGCGAAAACCATGAACAATATCTGGAAAAACGGGATAACCTCAGGAGCGCTTGGCTGTGCTGTCACACTATTGAACTTCATCGTTGCAGGCGTATTCTTCGGGAACTTCACAGCCTCATTTACTGTGTTCATGCTCTGCCTGCTCGCGGCCAACACCCTTGCATTTATCGTGGCCGGCCTCCACGCAGGCCTGCTGGCCTCCCGGCATACCATCCGCGCTATCGACTCACTAAAAGTGGGCTTGATCGCCGGCAGCATCGTGGGTTATCTGCCCCTATTCCTACTCCTGCTGTTTGCAGCCCGAGAACTATATACGTTCCCCACTCAGGCCACCATCCCGATGCCCCCGATCGCCTCCGGACTCATCCTGCTGCTAATCCTACTAATTCAGATAGCTATGACGGGCTTGATCTCCTTTATCTATGCCAGCTACTTGAGCAATCGAAAGCAACCCAGTACCGTTATGCTCGCCGACAGGGATGAGGATGAGCTAATAGAGCTAAAAGCAACGTACGACGATCTATGGAAAGACGCCAGGGTTCTGGCTACAGACCTGGACAATAGCATCCTGTTGTATCTGATAGTCGGGCTTTTCGCAGTGATAGGCGGCTTTATCATCGCCACCTACGCGCTGGCAAGCTGGCTGCACATCTCCGATGGCAGCGCAGATCTAACCAACTCCGCAGCCGCGATCGGTGAGACGATCGGGTCTGTCGTGCTGCTGATCGCCGGTCCACTGCTGATCAAGTGGTATTTCAGGCTTAAGTCCCGCTATTCCTCTCTGGCCCGTTTTGAACGGGACCCGGAGGAGTAAGAAGATGCCATCGGGTAAGGCTCCGCCGCCATCAAAGGCGGCCGAGCGACTGATGGAATACCTGGAGATCGTCCGCACCGCACAGGCACAGCGGGGCAAAGTGCTATGGTACGATTTTTACCGCCGAGCAGGTAACCCATACCACACCGACCGCAACATC
>DATHCY010000104.1:0-14594 GCA_035319305.1 Methanocella sp. | reverse complement strand
TACCAGCCGTACTGACGCTCTTGCTTTAGATGAGATAAAAGACCAACCATATGGTAAATCCAGAAGGATTAAAAGAGGATTATACCGGAGCATCACGGGTGTTGTAATCAATGCAGATGTGAACGGCAGTCTGAACATCCTCAGAAAAGTAGCCAATGAATCCCTCGTAAGACGGATAATTGGTATCGGCCTCGTCAACAGACCAGAGAGAAAAAGGCTCTCTTACGAGAGCAAACTTCTCTTCAAGCCCCGCCCTAAAGGGCGGGGTAGTTGACGTCAATAAGGTTGGGATGGCGAACTGCCTCGTCCTTAAGGGTGGGCTTTATGTTTGGGAAAACACTTGCCATCCCGATGGTGGAGGCGTAGTTCTCCTTCAGGTTGATGTCGGTTCCTTGCCATTTACAACCGCCAGTACTCACAGCCCTTGTGAGCGAATGATGCTCAAAGGCGTCGTTGCAACCTGACATGTATAGAGCGGTTAAATGTCAAATAATTGCCGAGTCAACGAGACTCGATTCAACGCGGCGCTGAAGCAACCTGGTTTTCTCTCGCTATGTGTTCTTTTACCATAAACTGGCAGGCAGACTTAAGTATATGGCTCATAAGCGCCATGATCTATTACATGAAAATACTGGCTATCGAGCATGAGTTACCGGGCGCCAGCCCGGAGGCGTTCCGACCTTGCATGAAAGCCGAGGCTATGAGGGCGTGGAAGCTCCATCAGGAAGGCATCATACGTGAGCTGTACTTCCGCCAGGATCGAGACGAGGCGATCCTCGTCCTCGAGTCTCCGTCTATCGCCAAGGCGAAGGCGGTGCTGGATACGTTGCCGATGGTGGAGGCCGGGCTGGTCGCCTTCGAGATCATTCCCCTAAAGGCTTATCCCGGCTTCAGCCGGCTATTCGAGTAGATATCCACGCGAGTCAAGGTATCCACGATGTCGAGTTTACACGTAGAGGTGGTTTGATTAAAATGAATAATTTCCTGTTCCAATTACAAGGTAGTACCCTGTGCATCCTCTTCCTGAGCCTTCTCCCTTGAAACTCGGCGACCTCTATAATTACTCTGAGACTTTAGCGACTTACTCGCCCCTTAAACTTTGTAAGTAGCCGCCCGTAAAAGGCCTTTTGGTCGCCGGCCGATGACCTTGTCAGCCGCTCGACGATCAGCTCCGGGGTACTCTTCGCTAGGTAGTTGTACCGTGGAGTGCGGTCGACGATCAGGTTCAGGTTTTCATCCAAGCCCTTGGCTTCGATGCCGTCCACCCGGATTGGGCACTTCGTGTTTTCCATGATCTGCTCAGCCAGGTGGCTGACGAATATGGCGGTGCTCCCATCATTCTCGTATAGTGTCTCTAGGATGCCGGCGATGATCCTCGCCGAGGCTCCAGGCTCGGTGATAGATTCCAGCTCGTCGACCAGGACCATCTTGTTGCCGTCGTTGATGACCCTGGCAAAGTTCCTGATCGTGGTCTCGAAAGCCCCTGCAGTGAGGGTGCCTTTGGACTTGCTGAAGTAGAGGAGTTGATCGATTATTCCAATATCCGCCTGGTCAGCCGGGACAGGGAAACCCATGTGAGATAGTATGATCGTCTGGGCGATCATGTCCAGCATCGTGGTCTTGCCGCCCGAGTTCACGCCGCTCAGCAGGACGATCCGCTCGCCCATGGTTTCGGGGACTTTAACCCCGACGGCATATGAAACGGGTTCCACATTCCTATTTCCTAGGAAAATGTTGCGTCCGTTCGCTATGACGATTCCAGGTTTTTTGGCCAGCTTCGGCATCTTCAGGTCATATTCGGCCGCGAATAGGCCGATCGCATAGTACGTATCGAAATCGAGCACATCTCTTATCATATTCCGACACAGGGCCTCATACTTAACCAGCCGTTTTGCGCTCGCCCGTTTCATATCCAGGCTGCGCCGGATCATCTGACGGTTGATCGCATTACGGAAGCCTTCAACGCCACGGTAGTTGATCTCGATGGGGTAGTTGATCTCGTCCCTGAAGATCAGATCGATGTGCTGCATTTCAAAAGGCTTTAATGACAGCTGGATTTTCAGATTTTCCTTTGCTTCGGCAATGACTTCTGAGTAATTTTTTGCCACTTCCTTTTCTACCAGGCTCTTTAGCGAGTCACTGCCGGATCCGAACATTCCCAGTAGCTGCGAGCCCTTAATCGTTATTGTATTGTTCTCCATGCGCCCTGTCAGGTTCTCATTGGCTTTCTTTACGGTCGCCTGCAGTATCTCGTTGAATCGCTTTAGGATGTTCTTCAGTCGATCAAGCTCGTCGTCTACGCCCGGGGCCAGTTCCCCGTCGGGACCAACATGGGCCAGCTCCGCTGAAAGATCGCAAATCTTTGCATCGTCCATATCTGGGCAAAGAGGAAAATCCGATTTATTCCTAATGATCCTTATAGTCTCCAGGGCTGCTTCTACGGGCTCTTTGTTCGCTGCGAAATAACCGATAGTGATCTCCGGCACTAGCCACCATAGATCGCCTGGGTTATCGGCGAACTCCAGGCTGAGCTCTTCAGGGTAATCTGCTCCTGCCAGCCTGCTCCCGACGACCAGTATCTGTGCATATCCTCTGGCGAGGTCCACCAGTTCCCCGGGGTTTGCCACCTGGTATATCTCCATATACCGGTCGATCTGCTGACTCAGTATGCCCTCATAGTCTTTCTTATTATCGACGACTACTGCTCTGTCACGGGATTTCTGTACGGACGCTGGCCGCTTCAGGTATCGGATTTTTTTTAGGATTCCATTCAGCATTGCGTCAGCGGATAGTTCCTTCGCAAGAGGTATGTATTCCTTCAGCAATGTCTGCGTGGATTTGACCCGATCCACCTTGCTGGACGGGTATGGTATATAGGTGCTGATTCTGGAACGTGAGTACGGTGTGTGTGCATAGGAGCGGACAAGGCCGATGATCCTTTCATAGACGTTCATCGCCTCGGGCGTCTGGAGGAAATCATCGACAGAAACGCCTTCCTGGTAAGCGATGATCTGATGGACCATGGATATCGCATACTTTTCGCCAATCCCCGGCACCTCGGCTAGGCTCGCCGCATCCCTCCTGTACAGTACCTCTGCTGCCCGCTCCTCTGATCCAAAGTGATCCACAAGCTTCGCAGCGATTTTCTCCCCGATTCCCGGGTAACCGGTCAATTCGATCACGTTCATACAATGCCTCGACGATTTAATAACAGTTCAGCAAGCGCGGCGAAAGTATTAGCTATGGTTTTTTCAGAGCATTGATGTGTATATAACGACTCGCTGCGATCGGCCATATGTCATTAACTATCTATTTGTTTAGGGTGGCTCGCATGTGATAGTATACCTCTTCGTAGGGCTGGACCGCGACAAAACCGTTACCATGGAAGACCATCTGCAGCGCCTCCCAGATCCCCTGCCGATCAGCGTCCGGAAGGTGAATGTCAGCCTTCAGTTCTGGCGTCAGGTTCTGAGACCGGGGACGGTCGCGTTCTGATCAATGATCATCCTCTGATCCGGGTGGCTCGAAGCGTCATGGACTCGCTTTCGGTCGTGATCGTGATCATTCCCGAGCCCTCGAGCTTCATGTTAAACAAGCCGCCAGTATCCATGGAGCAATTCGCCGTATCATTGTGATTATCACATCTGATGCCGGGCTCGAAAGCCAGCGCATCGTTGCCGTTGACGTAGATCGCCTCATTGTTTAGGTTGATGAGGTTGATGATGACGCGCTTGCCTGCGTCGGCGATATACAGCTTGCCTGCGCCCGCTTTAATGAGGTGCGTGACTTATCAATGCCGTGCTATAGCATGCCATCCCGCTCGAACTTCACGTTACCCCTGATGCGATCACCGATCCCACCTTGATCCACACCAGGCCACCGAGGTTAATCTCGAACATCCTGGAGTTCTCCAACTCAAAGAGGCCTTCGCCTCTATCCTTCTGAGCCGTTTCTGTCAGGAACTGGTCTAGTGAATAATCTGGACGTGTATGTGCCTTCCACCTGCTTGTCATGCCGTTCGTTATACGGTATAGCACTGCTATTGCATGCAGTATAAGCACTTAAAACTATGGTGATTAAATTCCGCCCGTGGCTAGAGCTGGTGGGCTTTTCCTATATCATGGTCTCTATTATCGTTAAAGCTTCCGGATGCTATGTTGATATCACTCGGTAACTTTTTATATCGGGCATTTTCGAAACCATCTTGGGATCACAATGACGGAGAAAAGACATTTTACTGCAGAGCAGGCGAAGAAGATCGGCGACCAGATAGGGATCAAATGGGGCGAGTTCGACGTCGAGCAGTTCCGGTTCGGTATGGACGTGGAACTAGAGCACGGGAAGCGTGATCCTAGAACCAACGTGACACAGGACGATCCGGTGGTCACGGGAAAGATCGCATGGGCACACCTGAATGAGTTTCCCGATTACTACGAGCGGCTAGAAAAGCTGGAGGACGAGGCGGAGAAGTACTGGGCAGCGAAGAAAAAGAAATAGATTTTTAGCCCGGTTATCAACTCCTTATCGGTCATTTTGACTCGATGGTTAATCCACCGGAAATTGTCTCAAGAATTTTTACCGCCGTCGTCTTATCTAGCGGCGAATTCTTATTCCCGCACTTAGGCGAGTAGATGCATGCTGGGCATCCCTCATCGCACTCGCAGTCTTGGATCATCTTAAGGGTCGCCCTCGCCAGTTCAGGGAAGATTTGGTGGCATTTTTCTGCGATGCCGATGCCCCCCTCGAACCCGTCGTAGATAAAGATTGTGGGCGCACCTGTATCCTGATGCAGCGGTGTAGATAGTCCGCCGAGGTCCCAACGGTCGCATAATGCATATACTGGGGCCATGGCGATCATGCCATGCTCCACGGCATGAATACCCCCATTGAAATCGTATCCTTGCTCCAGCAGCCGCTCCTGGTACTCGGGAGCTAGGGTGAACCACATGGCGACCGACTCGAAGACCTGCGGCGGCAGGTCCAGCGGGAAGTGCCCGACCAGCTTTTCGTACCGTTTGATTGCATATTCGTAGTACTGCTCCGTGACCGTGACGTCGCCAAGGTGGACGCTAATCTTGTCGTTGACCTTTTTCCAGGCCCGCTCCGCCTTAATGGCGACGTTTGATAACTTCAGGGCTTCGGTATAATAGTCCACGTTCTGGCGCTTTGCCTTCGCGATGCCCATGTTCAGGTCGAGGTCATAGACTTGGTACGTTTCGCCCTGGTGCAGAAGGATAGCGCCCTGGTGGACTTCTGAACAGGCCCGAGCCACCTCCAGCGTCTCAATGACCCTCCCATCGCAGATGACGTTTACTGTCCGGCCCGAGATATTGTTCAGGCCCACGATCTCGGAGGGGATTTTCAGCCCGCCATATACGTATCCTCTCGGCGTTTTACGCAGTATCCCTTCTGATGCCATCGTCTCTACGATGTCGGAGACATCGCCAAAGTACATCGAGTCGTTGGCAGTCAGCGGCATCTCTGCAGAGGCGCACATGAGGTGTCCCATCAGGATATAGGGATTATGCAGGTCTATGATCGCCTCCTCGTTTTTGCCTACGAAGAACTGCTCCGGGTGTTTCATGTAGAACTGGTCGATGGGATCGTCGAACGCGACCAGAGTCACTATCGACTCCTCACCAGTCCTGCCCGCACGGCCCGCCTGCTGCCAGGTAGAGATCCTTGTGCCTGGATACCCAGATATGATTACCGAGTCCAGCGAGCCTATGTCGATACCTACCTCTAGAGCGTTGGTCGAGGTGACCCCCTGGAGCTTTCCGTTCTTGAAGTCATCCTCGATCCTACGGCGGTCTTCGGGCAGGTAACCGGCACGATACGGCATGATCGTGTGCCGGTGCACTTCATGATCCCTAGCCCAGATCGCGATCAGTTCCGCCATCCTCCGGGACCTGGCAAAGCATAGCGTCTGGAGGCCGCAGTCCAGCTGTTTTGCCAGCAGGCCGGCGGTCTCGTGGTGCGTGGAAGCCCGCCGTTTCCCAAGGACTGGCGGGTTCCAGAACAAGAACTGCTTTCTGCCCCGGCCGGAGCCGTCGTCCGATATGACAGAAAAGTCCTTGCCCGTAAGCTTTTTAGAATGTTCACCTGGATTGGAGATGGTTGCCGAGGATAGGATGAACTGCGGGTCGGACCCGTATCTTTTTAACACCCTGAGCAGCCGTCGCAGGAGCATCGCCACGTTCGAGCCAAACACGCCTCGATAGGCGTGGGCCTCATCGATGATCACATACTTCAAACTGGAGAAGAAGCGGCGCCATCGGTCATTCCAGGATAGGTAGCGGTGGATGGCATATGGGTTGCTGACAATGATCCGCGACTCATCCCGGATGGCTGTCCTGGCCGACTGAGGGGTATCGCCATCATAGACCGCAGGCTTCGCCTTTGTCCCTAGCGCCTCGTCCATCAGCCTTAACGTTTTCAGCTGGTCGTTCGATAGTGCCTTCAGCGGATACAGGTACAGTGCGGTTGCCTTCCCGTTTTCGAGGAGCGCCTGAAAGACCGGGATGTTAAATGCCAGCGTCTTGCCGGATGCCGTGGGGGTGCTGACGATCACGTTTTTGCCCTCCAGCGCCAAATCGATGACCTTGGCCTGGTGGGAATAAAGCCGGATACTCCGGTTATCCAGGTATGATCGGAGTCTCTCATGGAGGATCCGGCAGGTATCATCGTACCGTGGCTCACTGGCATCGATCTCCTCGCAGTGGACGATCTGTCCCTCGTAGTCATCCGAGGTCCTGATCTCCCGGAGGAACATATCAATCGCAGACATGCTTCAGTTCCTCTTTGCACAGCGCATTGAATACGTTTGCCAGCGTGATCAGGTCCTGCATGTTGTGTTCCACGATCGGCACCAGAGGGCCGGGATTACCAGTATTCAGGTATGAATCGTAGAACTCCGGTACCATGGCGCTAGGCACATCCTCCGTCCGGTTCCTACCGAACAGGTATTTCTCGATGGTGATTAGGCGGGCGTCCGGCACACGATCTCGGAACGCGCGCCGTGCGAAATGGAGCATATCGAAATGAACATTGCCGATTTCGCCCTTCATATCATAGAACCAGCGACGCTGGTTCACGTATGGCACGTCGAAAGACCGGCCGTTGTAGGATATGATCGGGGCATCGGATATCTGCGTGCAAAAGGCTTCGATGGCCGCAGCCTCTTCCTCGATGCTGCGGGCCAAGTATTGAACCATCTGAATATTGCCGTTTTCTACTAACGCAGCGCCGAACAGGATTATGGGCCGAGAGAACAGTCCCATGGTCTCTATATCGATCAGGGTCAGCTTCCCCATGTCAGTAAACGCCATGATATGGAGGTTCAGAGGATGGGACTTGGGGAGCCATCGCCAGACCTCTTCCTGTAATGGGACAGGATCACCGGCTTCTACAAGGCCGAGGAAGCGACCTGCCTTTTTGCCCCAGACTGGGTGGCCGATCAGATCTTCGATGGTACGGTATCCCGAGACTTTCAGCTTTTCCTCCTTCTCCGGCCCAATACCATGCAACAGCCGCAGGCTGGATAGGAGCGCCTTTCTGGCATGTGCTCGCTCAATACGGACCTGCGCAAATTCGCTTGTGCTATTGATCGAATAGCACTCGCCGAATTCGTTGGAAACCGGCTTGCCCGGGATGGCTTCCTCCAGCGGAATGCCATGGAACCGATCGAGGTACCTTTTCTTGACCTGCATACCACGCTCGAAATCATTACCATACAGCCACGAAGGCGTAAAGCCGTCGTCCGGTAGATCGCCGGTCTCCTCCCCCTCCCCTATGATCTCATACTCTCTCCCAGCATTTTCCTTCGACTTCAGCCGGCTGGCGATGTCCTTCAGCCTATCCGTCGTAGATATCCCCAGTAGTCTACGACCACCCTGTTTATAACCTTTCCAATGAGCGAAGTGAAAGTTACCGCATGTTGTGTTACAGATTGAAAATATCTGGTCATATCCTGCCCTTTATTGAAACAGCCGACCAACCGCTTTTAAATAGATTCGCGAAAACTTTATATCTGATATGGCACTATTATTGTGCGCGCAACGCAGAGCGATGGGCCCGTGGTCTAGCCGGTTATGACGTCGCCTTGACATGGCGGAGGTCATGAGTTCGAATCTCATCGGGCCCACTATATCTTATTGGGGATATACGTCTCAAAAATGAGAGTTTATCATAAAGTTGTGAAAATAAGTTTAATCCCAAGTTTCTTTTAGGGTTTTTAGGCGGCCCTATAATTCAAGGCATTGAGTAGTAAGCAATCTATGTTTTACACTTTTTGCGTGATCTTGTAAACAAGTGGTAATTTTGAAAAAAAATTTGGAGTTCGTATAACAGTAAGTTTGATTGCTCCTGCATTGCATGCCTTACTGCATTTTTCGCATCCAATGCATTCAAAAGGTGTACAATAGGTCATCTTTTTAATATTTGTCTTATGATTGAATGGGTTACCGCTTGTTTTAAATATCAAATCGTACTAATAGTATCTTATATACTAATAGTACCATAAGTACTATTAGTACTATACATTAAATGGGGAACCAGCATTGTCAGTTCAAGATAGAAGACGGCGTGAAAAAGAGAGGCGGCATATTGAAATTCTTGATGCTGCAGAGAAGATGTTTTTATCGAAAGGGTATGAGAACACTACAATCGATGATATAGCAGAAGCCCTGGAAATTTCAAAGCCCGTGATATACCGAAGTTTTGAAAATAAAGAGAGGCTTTTTTTAGCTGTCGCATCTAAAGGTGCGCATATCTTATATGAAATGATGGAGAAGAAAGTAGCCCTTGAGAAAAGTGGTTTGGATAAAGTAATGGCCACCGGTACAGTGTTTTATCAATTTTTTACAGAACACCCTGATTATTGTCGTCTCATGCACTCTGCACGACACATGTTACGACTAAACGTTGCAAAGGCAGAGGGAGAGGGAAAAAATGCTGATATGTGTTTGGAAATTATTTGTGACGCCATAGAAAATGGAAAAAGGGATGGGAGTATCAGAAGAGATGTAGATACGAGGATGACTGCATTATTCCTGATGGATGCCTCGCAGTCAATGCTGGAAATGATAGATAGCATCGATGGTGGGTTCCTTATCGGTAGCACACGTGAAGATTACATTAAACATTCCTTTGATTTGATGAGACATTCTCTTAAAAAATGAGTGGGGATTGTGATGTGGACTTTTTCAGATCAATTATTTAACGTGATAGAAACTTATAATCTGGACGTGTGGCCCGCGCAAATCGTATTTTATGTGTTAGCCATCCTATCATTGTTTATACTATTGCGGACAAAAAAATCGTTAGGTGAACCCTCAAATAAGATAATATGCTTGATATTAGCTTTTTATTGGTTATGGGTAGGTATTGTGTTCGATGCAATCTATAGTAGCTCAATAAACCCGCTTTCGCTTGCGACTGGAGTCATTTGCATTATCGAAGCGATCCTCATCATCTATTATGGGGTCTATAAAAATAGCCTCAGATTCATTTTCAACACGGATACCTATAGTATGATTGGAGTGTTTTTTATAGTATTTGCCCTTGTAGTGTACCCCGTAGTGGGAATTTTTTCTGGTCTAAATTTCCCAAGGGCACCAATCCTCAGTGCCCCCTGTCCAACTACCATTTTCACTTTCGGGTTATTCATGATGCTGAACAAACAATTTCCAAAAATCATACTTGCCATTCCACTTTTTTTTGCGATTTTAGGGATAACGAACCTGTTATACGGTATATACGCAGACATAATGTTAACTATTTCAGGCATTGCTACAGCCCTCCTCCTAATCTGGAGGGATACGGATAGAAACAGACGTGAGCGACTGACAGGTGATGTCAACTCATAATTTTCGTAATGCATTAAAACGTACACAATTTTTAGAAAGGCTCTGCGCAAGGATCTTAGGAGTGTAACTAATTTTGCTGAAACTTCTTAACTGAGTTGGCGTAATAACTGGGTAGGTCTCGCCACGTTTTTTCAAGTACCCAGTAGAATAGCCGGCTTGTACATACGACGAATCCCATCGAGAATTTCAATCGCGGTATTCAGAAGATCACGAAGACCTATAGCAGTTTTCTCACTGACAACAGTCTATTCAAGACCATGATGTTCATCTTAAGGCGAGAGGACTGTACGGTGTATAGCTCATCATCAGCGACGACCATAATGAATTATTTGACGCGTCTATATCCTTAACTAGAGATACTGGTAGAAGAATTAGCAATTACAAGAACTGTTGAGGAATATCATAGGGGGATCTCAAGAAGAAACACACATTTGGCACGGCGCGGGATTCGCGTAAGGCGAGAAAATGGTTAACGGTTTTATTCAGTCTTGGTAGCCGGTAACATGACCACGAATTTTGCGCCTTTCGTGTGGTTTCCGGGTACCCGGTCCTCGATCCATACTTGGCCGTTGTAGCTGTCCACGAGCGACTTGACCAAGTACAACCCGAGGCCCATGCCCTTCGTATGTTTCGTGCCCTCCATCCTCCTGTTAAAGATCCGTGGCTTGAAGTCGTCGGGGATGCCCGGTCCGTCATCCTCGATGGTGACTCGGCAATATTTTCTGCCATTGTCTGCCACGATGTCTCCGTTAACAACGATATCCGCCCTATCACCCGTGTGCTTGATCGAGTTGCCCACTAAGTTGGCGAATACGTCGTACAACAGTTCGTTCGCGCTGATGAGGCAATGGTCCTCCCCGTTCAGGTTCAGCGTGATGGTCTTGCCGGGGATCGACCCGTACTCGTGCCGCACCTCGGCTAGTATCGTGTACACATCCATGTCCTGCATTCGGAACTCGTCCTCTTGGAGTTTCTGTAACTTTCGCACATTCTTGATCAGTCGAGCACTTCGCTGCAACACCTCCATGGGCTTCTCCAAAAACTCCCTGTTGCTCACCTCCGGCTGCATGTCCCGCACCATCTCCAGGTATCCCAGGGCGATCTGGTGCATGTTCGAGATGTCGTGGCCCATCAGGTCAAGGTACAGCTCGACCTGCGCCTTGGCTTCCAGCAACGCCTCCTCGGTCAGCTTGAGCTCAGTGATATCGTTGTAAGTACAGACGACCCTGTAAACGCTGCCGTCCTCTTTCTTCAACGGATCAGCGCTGATCAGCATCCATGTGAGCTTCCCTGCACCCGGATTACGCATGGCAACGAGCGCACCCCTGATCGGCTCGCCTGTCATCGACGCCTTACGCACAGGGTGGTCATCGATGTCCAGCAGTTTAGATGTTCCCCGTACATCTTCCAACGGCCCCAGTCTTGGCTGTTGACGTTCAGGATATCCGATTCACGGTCCAGGCCGAACATCCGCATGAACGCCGGGTTGACGACCGCGAACCGACCCGTCTCATCGATTAGCGCAACGCCCGATCCTATATTTTGGAGGAGGGCCCGGAACTCGGAATCACTCTTGAGCAGCGCTTCCTCTGTTTCGATCAGTTTCGTGATATCGCGCGTAGACCCCATGACGCCGTCGACTGTGCCATCGTTGTTGAACAGGGGCGACAATATCACGTGCATGGAAATTTTCCCATTGTAAAACTGGTGCATGATCTGGCCAGTAATCGGCTTTCCGGAGCGGAAGACTCGAAGTAGGCTGTTTTTCATATGTTTATAAGTCGTTGGCGGGAAGAAGGTTTCCAACTGTTCTCCTATGACTTCCTCCGGCGTACTGCCCAGCGCATCGGCACCCGCTCGGTTGACGTATGTGACGCGTAGGTCACGATCGATGATGTGGATCATGTCCTGGGTCGTCTCGGCCAGCAGCCGGTATCGTTCTTCGCTCACCCGCAGCGCCTCCTCGATCTGCTTGTGCTCGGTAACGTCCTGGACAACACCGAACCATAGCACCACCCTTCCGGACTCGTCTTTCACTGGTCTGTCCGCCTCTGCGTGGATATAGCGTATCGAGCCATCGGGCAGCATAATGCGGTAATCACAGCTGTAACCCGTGCCCTTCTCCAGCCCCTCCCTTAGCACCTACTCGATGTTTAAGTCGGAGAGTATGGTGGTAGGAATACTAGACGTATGTTGAGCAGTTTAGCATACTTTAATGTGTCTGATGCTTGGTGTGCTCGGAAATTGTATATTGGGGCGGTCCTCTTATTCGGGTTTAACTCCAGGATTGTTTCTATGAATAGGCACACGTCTTCTTTTTGTTCTCCTAGTGTAAATCGACTTGCTGTTGCCGTTCAATGCGTAGAAACCACCTGTCAAGACTCGTCAGAAAAGGGAAAGCATACATTAAAGGACACTGGGTCTTCTGCATTATGAAGTTTCAGCAAAATTGGTTACACTCTCGTGGGCGCAGTCCTTTACACTTGCTTTACTATCGACACTGGTTATCTGGTGCTCGTCGGGTTCTTTTCGTCGTGGTATTCTTCAGCATGATTCCGGTGTTGCGAGCGAAATTATCACTAAAGAAAAAGGAAGGGGCGTCTCCCCCTCGTGCTCCCCCTCTACCCCTAAGCAAAAAGAAAGACTTAAAGAGAAACGCAAAAAAGGAAAGGGGCGGGTCTCAATGTTAACCTTATTTTCGGCTTATTCGATTTCTATCTAGGTCTTTGTACTGGTGACTCGCCAAAACGATTGCTGTGTTTGTGTCGGGATATAGATTTCCAGTATTACTGTGTTAGCTGTTATGGTTTTATGTTTCGTGCTACCCTATGGGAGACCTAGCAGAGAGGTAGACCATGCGCCCATCATAAGTGTATACAGCCTATATTAAGGAGTCTATATTAAGGCCAGGCCTTCCAGTTCGCTGACGATCCGGTTCACAGCGTCTTCTGCATCTTTTGGTTTTTTGCCGCCGGTGACTACCAGCTTGCCGCTGCCAAACAGCAGGACGACGACTTTTGGCTTATCGATCCTGTATACTAGGCCGGGGAATTGCTCGGGTTCATATTCGATATTCTCTAGTCCGAGGCCGATAGCGATTGCATTCAGATTTAGCACGGATGCTAAGTCGGCCGATGCCACGATGTTCTGCACGATAATTTCCGGGTTGTCGGTGACCTTGATGCCGACGCTCTCCATCTTTTTGAATAGCTTTTTAAGGCCTAGGCTTACGTCTTCGATGCTCTTGGCGCCGGTGCAGACAATTTTACCACTTCTGAAGATCAGCGCGGCGGTCTTGGGGTCCTTGGTCCGGTAGACTAGGCCGGGGAACTGTTCCGGGTCGTAATCCGCACCTTCCATGGCGATTGTCAGGTTCTTCAGGTCGATCTCCTGTCCGATCGCTGTAGATGCGACGACGTTTTCGATCTTAATGGTTTTCCTTGCTTCGTCAGCTTTACTCAAAAATACCGCCTCTAAATTTTCAGCTAATATTACCGGGTATATAAACTATTTAAAGTAACCGTCTGCCCGGTGAAATTAAATAGCATGAACTGAGCGATCAGGGCGTTATTAATTATTATGAAGTATCTTCGGCGTTATCATCTCCTGGTAAAAGTAACGGTCAATTTTTACCTCGCAGTTCAAGGATGAACGGGCGTCCCATCGTCCTAAAATCTCGGTTTTCTATGTTTGGGCAGGCAATCCTGGCAATATACAGGTCTGCCTTCGGTCGGCTTAAACGGTACTTCGGTTTCTTTTCCGCAATCAGCACATGTTACCTTGTGCATTTCTCTGGGGCCGTCGAAACCTCTTCGGCCTCTAAATCCGCCTTCTCGCATATAAACTCCAGCGCAGATATTTTTGTTGATCTGCCTATTCGTTTTTGAAGACATGAAATATTAATGTTGAGCATGATATTCACGAATTATCGGAGCTTCTGCGGGTTTTTTCTCTATTTGGGGGTTTTCTGTTAGGTGTGTGACTCCGGCTTTGGGGTGTGGAGGGGGTTGATTGATTGGTCGGTCTATCTGCTACGAAAAGTGATAGTGAACTTGGCGCCGCCTTTGGAGTCTATCGAGACGGCCCCTTCTAGTTGATCCGCGAGCAGCGTCACCAGCTGAAGCCCGAGCGTCTGGGTCTTTGTGATGTCTATCTCCGGTGGCATGCCAACGCCGTTATCGGCCACAATCAGTCGGTGATGGCCGTTCTCTCCTGTTGTGAGCCGGACCAGTATTTCGCCCTTCCGATCGTCAGGGAACGCATACTTCATTGAGTTGGTCAGCAGTTCGTTGACGATCAGACCGCAGGGTATCGCCGTGTCGATGCCAAGCAAAATATCGTCGGCGTCGATGGTAAGCGAGATATTTTCTGCTTTGTCCTTGTGGTAGTGGCTGAGGTACGATGCCAGTTTTCGGACGTAATCCCCAAAATTGATGCGGGTGAAATTATCTGTGAGATACAGACGCTCATGGATCAGCGCCATCGATTTTATCCGATCCCGGCATACCTCCAGGACGTTTCCTATCGCGTCGTCGGTAGAGGCGTCGATCTGCAGGCTGATCATACTGGAGATCACCTGCAGGTTATTCTTAACCCTATGATGGATCTCCCTGAGAAGCATGTCCTTTTCATTCAGCGACTCCCTGAGAGCGCTCTCCGCCATCTTCTGATCGGTCACATCCCTGGTGATAGTACCTATCAGCGGCTGCTTGTTGTTGGTATGGACGC
>DATHCY010000103.1:0-17135 GCA_035319305.1 Methanocella sp. | reverse complement strand
GTAATCTGGAGTTCAACTTGAAGCTCAAGGAGGCCGACCAGTATACCAAGGCAGAGTATGAAAACTTCACCAAGATCAACGAGAACCTTGCTAAGGTGCAGGCTGCTGTTGGCAGCATGATCACCGACGTGAACCTGCTGACAAAGGCAGCTCTCGAGGGCAGACTTTCCACCAGGGCTGACGCTACAAAACATAATGGTGAATACGCAAAGATCGTCACTGGTGTGAACCACACGCTGGATTCAGTCATCGGCCCGTTAAACGTCACCGCAGACTACGTCGACCGCATCGGCAAAGGTGTCATTCCGGCGAAGATCACGGACACGTATAACGGCGATTTCAACACCATCAAGAATAACATCAACAATTGCATCGACGGACTGGGCGGCCTCGTCGAAAGCAACACAGTGCTTCAGAAGCTGGCCTTAAACGACTATACAAGTACCGTCAATGGCAAATATCAGGGTATATACGCGGATGTTGCAACTGCGACCAACGAAACGCACAAACGTCTGGTACACCTTCAGACTACGATGGAAGATCTATCTAACGGCGACCTAAGAGAGTTGGATGGCTATAAAAAGATCGGCAAACGCAGTGAAAACGACAAGTTGATTCCTGCTGTCATAGCTGCAATGGAGGCAATTAACCTCCTGGTTGCCGATGCGAATATGCTTGCGAAGGCCGCGGTAGAGGGTAAACTTTCCACCAGGGCAGACATCATCAAGCACAAGGGCGACTATGCAAAAGTGATCAAAGGCGTCAACGATACACTCGACGCTGTTGCCAAGCCAATCGAGGAGGCTATGCGTATTTCCGAGGCGTATTCGAAGGGTGATTTGACTGTCAGGGTTGGTATTCAAACATCGGGTGATTTCAACCATTTCGCTCAGACGCTGGATCAGACTGGTGTCGGGTTGACCGCCACGGTCAGGGAGATCAACGGTCAGGTGAACTCGCTCGCGGCGGCCCTGGAAGAGGCGACGGCCAGCATCGAAGAGGTGATGTCCGGTACGAATACCCTCGCCGATGGCGCTTCTACGATTAGTACGAATACCGAGAACGGTGCTCAGGGCGTCAAGCAAATTTTGAAGGCGATGGAGGATTTGTCGTCTGCTGTGACGGAGGTTTCGTCGAAGGCTGAGGCTACGTCTAATCTGGCGCTGAAGGCCGACGAGCAGAGCAAGAAGGGCCAGGATCTGGCGGTCAAGGCCGGTACCAGCATGGTACATGTGACGCAGGCGTCGCAGGATGTTGCCGCCATCATCAAGGACATTAAATCGCAGATGGAGCAGATCGGCAAGATCGTCCAGCTGATTCAGAACATCGCGGATCAGACCAACCTGCTCGCCCTGAACGCTGCCATTGAGGCGGCGAGGGCTGGCGAGGCTGGCCGAGGGTTCGCTGTGGTGGCCACAGAGGTCAAGGCGCTGGCGCAGAATTCCCAGTCTTCTGCAGAGAGTATTAGCGAGATGATCGCCACGCTGCAGAAGAAGTCGGAGAATGCTGTGGTTGCGATGGAATCCGCAACCAAGGAGGTTGTGAATGGTACGACCCAGGTGGACGAGGCGTTGAAGTCATTCAAGGATATTGTGACGTCAGTGGGTGATATCACCACCAATATCCAGCATGTGGCCAGCGCGACCGAGGAACAGTCCGCCACTGTAGAGGAATTAACTGCGACGATCACCGAGGTTCATCAGATGATCGATAAGGTGGCCAAAGAGGCGCAGAATTCGGCTTCAGCCACCGGCGAGGTCAAGTCTTCAATGGAGCAGATCGGTAAGGTCATCGAGAATGTGAACAGTATTTCGCAGGGCGTCAACAAGCAGATGAACAAATTCAAAGTGGAGAACTGAGAGGATGATCTCCGAAGTAGAACTGCAATCGCAACCTAAGAACGGAAGTCCGAGCCAGAAAGCCGCCACTAAGGCGGCCTCTGACGAGGTGCAGCTGGTTGAGTTCTTGTTGGGCGGAGAGCAATTTGCCATCGACCTGTTTGATGTGAAGGAGATCGTGGAGTATTCTAAGGTGACGGAGTTACCTGATACTCCCCCTTATATCCGGGGAGTGATCGATCTTCGGGGTGAGATCTACACGATAGTGGACCTTAAAAACAAGTTGAACGTAAAGGATGGCAAACAGGTAAACGATGAGGATAAAAAGGTCGTCGTGATGGACCAGCGAATCACGAACTCGCGAATGGGCATGCTTGTGGACAACGTGCAGAACGTTTCGAAGATATCGTCCGAGCAGATCGAGAAGTCCACAGTATCATCCTGCGCGAAGGAGAACTGTATCATCGGAATCATCCGCAAGATCGTGAATAAAGGCGGAAAGGAATCCACAGAACTGGTTATATTCCTCGATATTAAAAAGGTCCTCCAGGACATTTAAATATCCAGGAACCGCCTTTCCCCCCCTTTTTTTGTGAATCTGGTTATTCGCTCACCATCGTTTAGCATAGATCAATCGTCTGATAACCCTGTTCCCATCTTGACCTCTCGGTATGCATGCTGCTGCGACGGCAGCGATAGACGGCTATCGCTATGGGCCGGCCATGGTTGATAAATTAACCTTTATACAATATAGTGGTGGTCCCATCCTCCCAGGTTAACTCCAGCACGGTTTTGTTATCCTGTTTAAAGATGGTGTAAGTGGCCGTGTAGTCATCGATGTTCTTGGTGGTCCAGGCGCTTGGATTATTCTGGTCCTCTACGCTCTCTACTTGGACGTTGCTGAAGGTGATATTATTGTCGTCAACTTGGTAGTCGCCCGTCTGGATGTTCATGAATCCGCCCCAGAGGCTGGCGTCGATCAAGGTGTCGTTGAACTGGCCATTCTCATCGAAGATGATCTGTCTGCCCAGCTCGTTGTTTGTGATATATCCACCCTCTTCACCCGATGACGAGACATATTGTCCGCCTGACGACGAGGCGTCCGACCAGTAGCCTATCAGCTCCGCATTTCCCGCCGTACGATCGTCTTTGCTGTTATCGCCATAGTCTCCGTCACTTAGCCCCGGTTTGCAACACGCGCAGCAGCCGCTCAGCGCCAGCGCCATTAGGACGATGACTACCAGTAAAACACTTCTGTGCATATGAACTCACCTGAACTACAACAATCCCTAAATACTCGATTATTTGCTCTAATATGTGACGTGTAGATAAATGTATCGATACACGATGTGAATGGATAGGGGTGCCTCGTGCCGTGTATAGGCATAGCGTAGTATTGAAGAAGTCAATAATATTCTGGTATATGAAATGATTGGGATCTCATGTAGAATCAAGCTTTAGCATTGGAACCGCTGAGCTGGGTGTTTGTTTGGGTTTCCGCTAGCTTAGTTTCCTTCTCTATTGTTTCTGGCTGTTCCAGTATTCTTCCATGGCCTGTTTGTTATCTTGGTAGTTATTTCTGGCGACTAGGTCGAATTCGTCGGCGTTCAGTTCTATCGCGTAGGCGTTGTCGTGGTCGCCTCGTGCTCCTGAGTCCGCAGCGTCTCGCATGAATGCGGCCGCGTAAGCGTATTGCTCGGCGTTGGATGACATGTCGCTGGCGATCTTCTTTTCTTTGCTGCTTATATTTTGTTTGGAGATCGTCTCGTATGCTGCCTTGTTGTCCTTGAACTGGTTGAGGGCGTCGATGAACTCTGCTTTTGCTGGGGTATAGTTGCCGTTTCGGTAGAGGTCTTTGGCGTGGTTGTAGAGTTGGACTGTTGAGTCGAACTTCGTTTCTTGGTCCTTGAAATTGGGCGGGGCTGTGCCTATGCCGAAGCATCCGCTCGCGGCCGTCACAAGTACTGTGGCGAAAAGCAGGCATAAAGTACGTGTCCACATCTGCTGTCTCCCGCTGGTCAGTAACATATTGCGGCAGCCGGGATATAAAACTCACACAACTTTCTATATATTTTATCGATAACGAGTACGGAGCGAGAGAAAACCCCCCCTTCTTCAAGGCGGCGTTGAACCGAGTCTTCTCAGCCTATAGGCATTTACATGGAAACCGCTATTACCTACCAGGTTACAGTGGCCTTTGCGCGTCTTTCGCAGGCTGCAAGGTGCTGGCGGTTGTAAAACATTTTGTGTGGGGGAGCGGGCAGGGCACGGGAACAAGGGATACTTGGGGCCGGTTCTCGGCCCGGGCCGGAGAGAAATCGGAGTCTGGGGGGAGATTAGCGCCTACCATCAGTGTGGCGAGTGCTTTTCAATGAAGCAGGAGGCCATATCCTTCAGGGTATGGTAGTTCACTGAGATCGGTGAGTTCTGGGGTTGCAGGTTGCTGTCTCATCAGCTTGAGGCGAACTTTGACGTGAGCCGTCTTGAGCGAAATTAGATCAGTCACTGGAGCAGGCTGGGCGAACAGTGAATCGTCCAGCGTGGTGATTGTCTGTCGAGTTACCTTGCCCTGAGAAGTTAGGCATTCCGGTGTTCTCCGGCCCCGGTATTCATAGCGTATTGTGGGCTTTCTCCTACATTCCGTGAAAGATGTCGCAAACCGATTTAGCCCCACGTGGAAACTTCTATACCATGATGGTTCCTTCGAGAAAAAAAGGACGTTACATCGTGAAGTCTCCGGATGGGCAGGTAGACGAGATCTTTGTTATGGTAGATGATGCAAGGCTTCCGGTTGATGAGTCCGAGGATGCACAGCGTCTGAGCAAGTTCGACTGAACAATGGTCGCCTGCACATACGTAAAGCCCATTTTCTGAAAATAGGTGTCGTCTGCTGTTTGATATGGTTACCTTCCGGCATGGGCGATGGGGCCGTGTGTCCTCGATAGACGGTGACGTCCTCTCTGACCCATTTCCTCTCTGACCCATTTTATCATATTTTTGAATTGTGGGAAGTAGGTTTGTGGGGGGAACTTGGTTGGTTGTTTTAGTGCTGGGTGGATCCGGTTCCTTGAGGTTCAGCCAATTATTTAACCTTTAATCTCTTTCTATCCCTGGTTACAACGATGTCTTTGAGTGTCTTTCGCAGGCTGTGAGCGCTGGCGGTTGTACAGGGCGGGGGACTGGCGTTAGCCGGGGGGAATCACGCCTCTACGATTCATGGGGTGGCAAGTGTTTTTCTGTGAAACAGGGGGCTATAGCCCTCTAGGGTATGGCAGTTCGCGATCTTTGGGCTGTGGGGTGGAGGAAGTCATGGTTAAAATTGTGGGGGATCTGCCCATCAACTCCTATTCAATATCTTTATATTGTATTGTAACCTATTGCTGTTGTACGCCTAGGCTACCAACAAGCGTATAGGGGCTCCGGTCAATGAGCCTATTGTGTTCCGTTCCGAAAGGCGTGTGGTAGTACGAAATTTGGAGGAGCAAGCCAACGATTAGTCGTTGGTGGTTGACGATGTGTAATTGATTATCGGGCAATTGTTAGCTATTGTCTTACGGAGGATTTCAATGCCTTATAAGGAGTTTGAGAAATTCGAGAAGAGGATGGGTTATGTGCCCCAGCTTCTGGAGTTAATCAAAGACACTAACCCAGAGATGTACGATACGATTAACGGTCTTGATGAGGTGATCCTTAAGGATGGGGCCATTTCTGCCAAGAATAAGCGGTTGATTGCTATGGCGATTACGGCGACTCAGCAGTGTTCGGCTTGTGTGGATACTCATGCTAGGGCTGCTCTGTATCTTGGCGCTAAAAAAGAGGAGATTATGGAAGCGATTTTCGTGGCTTTTCTTGTGGGTGGTGCTCCTAGTGTGGCGGCGGCAAGGGGCACGATTCGCTTCCTTAAGGGTGAGATCGACCCGCTGGAGTTCGCGGGGGAGTAGTA
Organism: Methanocella sp.; assembly: GCA_035319305.1. Lineage (GTDB taxonomy): Archaea > Halobacteriota > Methanocellia > Methanocellales > Methanocellaceae > Methanocella_A. The sequence goes on along the minus strand of DATHCY010000103.1, from coordinate 11,354 downwards.
TTGTTGAATTTGTTTTAGTACTCCGCGATATGTGTGTCGTCTGGTGCCAGCTATTGGCACTATGATTTTCTCATTTTTGCTGTGTAGGTTGGGTTGGGTTGCTCGGGTGTTATTTTGGGGCTCTCCTGACTCTCGATTAACGATCGCTGTTCTCACGGTATATTGCTGATATAGCTGTTTTTTATACGGTATTTATGCGCTATCATCCGAATAATAGCGCAGTTTTCGCCGAAATATACACTAATATATTTATTATTGCCTGCTTTAGTTGGACATGTTGTTGTGGGGGTTTTGTATGATTAAGGTGAGTAAGGTATATGTTTTAGTTGCAGCGGGGCTGTTGGTCGTGCTGATGTCTACTGCAGCCAGTGCTGCGTTTGGGTTTAGTTTCCCGTTGGGGACGATTGTTGGTGGTCCTGGGTTGGCTGCGGCCGGTCCGTCGACTTTCAACACGTATTTTAATGACGCGACCATGGCTAATGCGGGCGCTTCGACTGATGCGGCTGTCAATGGTTTTGGGTCGGGCGTGCCGTTCGGCGTGCCTGGGTTGCCTTGTCTTCCTTGCGGGGGTGGCTTTGGCTTCTCTCCGTTTGGGGTGGCGAATGCGGCTAATGCGTTGACCGCTAGCAACTGGGGTGAGAGCAACACGTTTGCGACTAGCTTCAGCTCGGCCGGCGGGTTGGCCGCAGGGTGTCCGGGGCTGGGCGAAACTCATTTTGCGGGCTCTTTCCCTGAGTTTGGGTTGAACCTGTACTAGAGTGTATGCGATAGATAGATCTATCGGTAGGTGGTGGGTGGGCGGTGTCGGTCCCGGTGGGGGTTGAGCCGCCTGATCTGCTGCGTATATTTGGTTTTATTACAGCATATATTTGGTTTTATATTACTTTTAGACAATTTTTTCTAATTTTTGTCAACGTTGTACATACAGCTATGTTGTATTGATTTAAATATCAGTGGATAGTATTAGGGTATAGAGCGGTGAAACTTAGGGTGCATCGTTAAAAAGCTATATACCCCCCCACACTAAACCATGCATCCTAAGTTCACGCAGCTTCAAACCTCCAATCGCAGGTGACAAGATGGATACCACAAAATCCCAATCATGCTCCATGGTCCTTGAAGTCCTGATCATGCTGAGCCGTGGACCTCATACATTTGATGATCTGTCAAATGAGCGTGCCATGAATGCCGAACTCTTGAGGTCTGTTATGTCGGCGGCAGTAAGTGCAGGGCTCATTGGTCTGTCCTCGGGCAGCTATCAGCTGACCAAAAAGGGCGCTAGGACGGCAATCTATCTGCTCGCGGTCAACGAGTGGATGGACTTTTCCACCCTGGAATACCGGGAGCTTATGCATGCGCTGGACCACCAGCTGCATTCTGATGCCATCGAAGCCTAAGGGTAAGGGCTAAGGGGCTACGAACCTTTTTTTGCCTTCTTGAAGAGAATTGATCCAGTAACGCGCTATGGCTTCGCCTGTGTGATCCCCGATTTGTTGCGCCGTCTCCAACGCTCGGTTGTAGTATTCCAACGATAGGTCCATGTTGCCGATCAAACGATGCGTGTATCCGATGTTGGCGTATAGCACTCTGATTCCATAGACGTCGTTCGCTTGTTCCGCGATTTTCAGCGCGTCCTGGAACAGCGCCATGGCTTCCTGGTGTTGTCCCATGTTATTGAATGTGCCGGCTATGTTGTTCAGACAGATTCGTTCTCCGCGCGGGTCTCCAATCGCCTTTGCAAGCTCCAGAGCTCCCTCAAAAAATTTCATCGATCCCTTATAGTCGCCCATGTTGACATGGGCGACTCCTACGTTGGTCAGCGAAGTCTGGGCCCAGTCGTCCAGTCCCTCGTTATATGACATCTCGAGCGCCTCACTATATAGCTCAAGGGCGCGCTGAGTGTTTCCCGTGCGCAGGTATGTGTTGCCCAGACAGTTCAGGATCGAAATGATATCTGATTTCTCCTCGGCCAATCCTATTGCAGTCTCGAACGAGTCCTGGGCCTGTTCGAGCCTGCCGTTCTCCAGGTATACGACGCCCTTGAACTTATATGTGTAGAACATGTCTTTATCATCGGTGAGGAGCGCGTTATTGAAGCACATCAGCGCTTCATGGGGGTAATCATGGAGATACCATAATAGGCCCCGGTAAAAGTTGAAGTATGACATATCTTCCTGCAGTTCATACTCCTTCATCTCCAGCTTCGCAAGGTTTTCAGCACCTTTAAAGTTGCCCCTGCGGCGCTGTCGCTCTATATCGTCCATCATCTCATGTAGCCGGGTCATGTGTAAAAATAACATTTCATAATTAAAATATTAATGTGCTTTTATAGCTGACAAAAAGGCTCCCAAAATATAGCGATCCACCTGCAAAAAATACCACGCCAAATGCCGCCAAAAAGAAACGATTACACTAAATCCCGCAAGAGACGATCCATTGCAGCAGAACACAGAGTTCAGCATCATATGTAGAATGTGATGGTTTGATGGGCTTCAACTTTCCCTTATCATGTTTTCATACTAACCGAGAGAACCCATAAGAGCAGGATCACACGATCACCATGCAAGTATAATCACCAACACGACAATCACACGAAACTGTATCGCACAGACCCCTGTTACAGCGTAGCGATCGCACCGCTGCGACGTGTTAATATACGAGCCGGACACGAGGCGAATAAACTCTCAATCAACATGGTTTAAAATCAAAAATGAGGGGCTGCCCACCCCCAGGCTAAGTAAAGGCCGGGGTCTCCCGCCCCCCTCCGCGCTCACCGCCTATAAACGGGGTGGGCGCAGGTGTGCGTTCACGCCCGAAATTCGGTCCTGCCCCACTTCCTGTCGATCTTCCCCAGCAGCAGGTACGCGGCGACCCCTAATAGTGCGGTCGCGATAGTCTCGAGTATCAGCATGGATGGGTAGAATGAGAGGACTATCAGGACAATGAGTACCGGGACTACGGCCAGGGCGTAGATCGAGAACACCTTATAGTCGAACATTAGACTGTTGGTGAACACGCCGGTCATGTATGCTGTGAGCACTCCGATGTACCCAGAGACCATGAACATGGTGAAGAGGCCGAACGGTAGCAGCATGAGTTCGCCCCTGCTAAAGCTGATTAGCCCCAGGTAGGCGACGGAAACTACCGCGTTCAACACTACAAATAGTATGAGCTTTGCCTTTATCACGTCCGTCATGGACACCGGGAGCATCCTGTAATTGGCATTGTTATCTATGTTATTCAGCCACCCGTAGACCAGTGAGGCGAAAAACCCGATGATAATCGAGTAGAAGATCGTGTTGAATGGTAGGGTGATAGTCTCGCCATCGCCCATGAACGTTATCATGTTCGACATCATCCATAATAGTCCCCATAGGAACAGCAGCGGCAGCACGAAGGAGAACAGCACCGATCCTATCCCGCCGCTACGCATCAGGTCGATCCATTCTTTGGCCGCCAGCGTGGCGTAATGTCCGAAAGGCTTAAACCGGCCCTGTATACCTCTAAAGTTGCTCTTGTATCGTTTCTCGATCTGGTGCGGCATCTCTCTGGTAAATAGTAGCGAAACGGCCGAAAGGACGATGAATACGACGATCGATATTGCGACGTCGGGCATCGACATGCTAATATATACTCCTACGGTCGGCATGAACCTGCCAATGCCGTACAGCGCGCTGGCTTGACCGATAGTCGCCAGGTATGATAGGACGACGATTACAAGGAGCGAAACGGCGAACAGCGATCTGCTGCGCACCGCCACCGTGGAGAGCGCGAAGCTAACAGATACGCCGATCATAAACGATAAGATGAACGTCAGCGCCGCCAGCGGAAGGTTGATATTAATGCCGGTGACGAACGTCGAGGCGTACAGGCCTAGAACGACCGGGACGACGTTCATGCAGATGTAGTAGAGTATGTCTTTGAAATAAAAGTGAGTGAACACACGCTTATTGGATATGGGCAGGGTCATGGGAATGTTCAGCAATAGCCTTATGCCGCTCATCCGACGTTCCAGGATCGTTTCCTGGAGCATGGCCATTCCGCCGACCAGCATGCCCGACATAAACACACCCACCTGTGCCAGTGTGATCAGCTCGTATGTCGAGAGCGACATGCGCATCGGCAATAACATCAGTCCCATCAGGCAGGTCAATACAAAGATCATGACCGGGTACATCAGGAAGGAGCTTCTGAACATGGATGACTGGGCTCTGTACTCCTCTTTGATGAACAGCCAGAACATGTTCGCGCTCATGCCCCTTCCTCTTTCACCAATCTCATGAAGACATCTTCCAGGCTCTCCTGGGACTTCTTGAGCTCGGACACTTTGCCGGACGCGATCAGCCTGCCGTTGTAGAGGATGCCCGCGCGGCCGCAAAGCTTCTCAGCGATCTCCAGGATGTGGGTGGATAGGAAGACTGTGCCGCCATCTCTCACATACGAGCTCAGGTACTCCTTCATGTTGTGCTGGACGATCGGGTCCAGATCCAGGAACGGCTCGTCCAGGAATAGCAGTTTGGGCTCGTGGATCAGCGCGGCAGCGATGATCACTTTTTTCTTCGTGCCTTTGCTGAGATCTTTGCAGAGTGTATCTTCCTTGGACTTCAGATCGAAAAACTCGATCCACTTTGCGATCCGAGGTTCTGGATTCTCAACGTTACGGATACTACAGACCATGTCCAGGTATTCGCGGACAGTCAAAAAGCTCGGGGGGTACTCCATCTCCGGCACGATACCGATCATTTTCCTCGCGCCGATCGGATCCTTCGCCACGTCTATTCCCATTACTGTGGCGCTGCCCGATGATGGTTCGATCGATCCTGTCAGTATACTGATGGTTGTGGACTTGCCAGCGCCGTTCGGGCCCAACAGACAGAACGACTCCCCTTCCTGTACCTCGATGCTCAGTTCTGACAGCGCTTCCAGCTTACCGTACTTTTTATTCAGTCCTCTGGTTATAATAGCTGTCATAAAGATCAAAAACAAATCAACCTAAATAGATAAATACTTGGCCTTATAAATATGAAACAATAAGAATATACATAGCAACAGTTTTGTTAGTTTAGCGACACGACAAGAAGACACGACAAGAATAAAAGATGCCGTGCATCTACGCCCGCGTATTTACGCGCTATCCTTTTTATGCCCGCAAACGACGATCATACTGGGTAAGATCATGCCTGATGTTACTATCTATACACAGCCGTCCTGTGGATACTGCAACCAACTGAAAGAATACCTGCAGAAGCATAACGTCAAGTTCGAGGACAAAGATATCACCAAGGATCGCTCGGCGTGGGATGAACTGATCAACAAGCATAAAATTCGCGCAACCCCCGTATTAATCTACGGGGATAAAAAGATCATCGGATTCAACCCGGAAGACGTGGACAGAGCGCTCGGTCTAGGCTCATCCGAGGCAGCGGAGACCGCGGACGCTAAATAGCATCTGTTTACGGGTACAAAGATGGATCATCCGAAGAACCGCCGCAATACCTTTTCATGTAGTCTGCACAGGATCTGTAAGCATCCAGGACCTTGCTACGGCTGACGCCTGGCACACCACACGAGACCAATCGTATATCCCGGGTCGAACTCGTCACGCGAGTATCATCAGAGTCCCGATAAGGGTATATCGCGACGATCCTATCTCCCTCATCGGCGATGACCACCTGATTTGTCTTCAATACGGCCCGCTTCTCCATCCCAATCCCGAGAAACGTTTCGCCATCCCTAGCGAACCGCATAGTCAAGACCCCGCACAACAGGTTATCATCGAACGCTGCGATAGGGACGCCATTAGAAGCCGACGCTAGGTTGTACGCATCCACAGCCGCATTGATCACGGGCAAGGACTTGCCCGCAAGCACCCTTCTCACCAGCGCCTCCGATGCAGGCCGAGTTTTGGTCGGATCAACACCAACACCCCAGAAAAAATCCCTATACGCCCTGAACCCCGGATCATCCTTCACGTTTTCCAGAGTATAAGACGACCTGATCCGACCAACGATCTCCATCCTCAACCGCTCCAAATCTTCCGACTTTCCCCCGATAGACAGGCCATGCACGACACCCTCCGCCACGCAAAGGCCAGGAAACTTCTCGACGATCCCCTCAAACCGCATAGAAGAACAATTACCGTAGATGTATTTATCGATAACGAGCACAGAACGAAAGAACCCAAAGGCGACATTGAACCAAGTCTCATCGACTCGCCAAGCATTTAACACGTAAGCGCTTACCAACTATCAGGTTACAACGACGCCATCGAACGTCCAATTCACAAGGGGGCTGCAAAGTGATGAGGTCGTAAAAATTCAGAGACGAGTAGGCCGGGAGCAAAATAATCGTATGGGGACGGGAACCGGCCCATGCCGGAGAAAAACCGGAGCCTGAAGGAGGGATTAGCACCTACCATCAAATGTGGCGAGTGCCTTTCAGTGGAACAGGGGGCCGTGTCCTTCAAGGTATGGTAGTTCACTGGTTAAGCACTTGCGAATCCATAGAACTCAGACCAGGCCTAGCTTGGCGTCGATGATCGACAGGATCTTCTCCAGAGTATCGGGATTGGGGAACATGAGTACGTAGCCTTCGAAGATGTGCTCGTCATCAGCTAGGTCCGTGCGGAATATGATCACTTCATCGGCCATCATGCTAATCTCGATCAGTGTGTTTTCGACGATCGAGTCGGCCATGTCGCAGACGAAACTCGGCGGGCTCGGGATCATGGTGATGCCCAGAAAGTCGGCGACCGCGTCGCAGAACGAGGAGGTGATAATGTTCCCCACTTCCATAATAGCGGACTGGCTCATTTCATCCAGATCTCTTGTGGTGCCCGACTCTAGCCCCATCAGTCGATCGACGATCCGGAGGGCGCTCGATTCGGGGAATAAATTGTAGAGGAAGCCTGCGGTGGCGTCCCCATTCTTGAGCTCGAGGAGGAGGCCTACCACCTTCAACTCGTTCATAAGGCTGGATATGTTGCTGATGCTGACCAGCTTTAGGTGAGGCACCGACATGTTGATCGGGCTTCCCACCAGCTGGGAGAGCGATGTGGCGGCATGCGACGTGCCGATGTTGCCCACCTCACGGAGCGCGTCCAGATGCACTTCTGTCATGCGATTGTCCGGGACCATGACATCAATGTTAGGGTCAGATATCGTCTGTATCACCGGCGCAGGTGAAGCTTGATTAGCCTCAACGCCCACGCCCGGCTCGTTTATAATGGCCGTATCCGGAGTTGCTATCGGTTGCTTGGTTGGCATGGTCGTGACGATCTGCGCGGTTTCACCCTGGTTGACCGGTGCGTCCGAACCGATTGCTGGCTCGGCCGCCGGCTCAGCCGCTGCGACTGGTGGCTGAATGTCGTGATCATTCCCATGCTGTTCCGCGGTCACTTTGGCAGCGTTTTCAGCGGCGGCAGCGGCGTCCGCGGTCTTGGAATCGCCATTGCCGTTGAAGACTCGTTTTAGGTCCATGATGATCAAGATGCGATCTGGCAATTTGCATATGCCGGTAAACAGGTCATTGTTCAAGGATCCTCTGATAATGGACGGCACTGGAACGATCGACTCTCCAGGCATATTCTTGACCTCGCCTACAGTGTCAACGATCAACCCGAAAACAGGTTTTTGATCGACGATAAGCACGCGGGTGTCTTTATCCGGGCTCTTGTACGGGATATCCGTCAGGCTCCGCAGGTTGATCAGCGGTACGATTTCTCCACGGACATTGATTATTCCCTCCACAGCCTTGCCTGACCCGGGTATACTAGTTATAGTATCTAGCCGAATTATCTCTCTAACATCGCGAATGTCCGCGCCATACTCGGCTTCTCCCGAACGGAACACAACTACCTGATATCCTTCTTTGCTCTCCATGTTTAAATAGAGATTTTGTGTGCCTTTATAATAGTTTTTTTGAACCAAATTTATAATTACTGAATTAAAAGGCTGCCGAGAGTAGGAAAAGATTTCAGGAAGGTATTCGGAGCTCAAATTGCATATTCTGGTCTTTAGTGTATTGATTTCAAAACTGTGGCCGCCTGTGATCCAGTCTCAGTGAGCCTGTAGCCGCCCTTCTCCTTTTTCACGATGTTCTTTCCGGTCATTTCCTCTACCATTTTCTCGATGGCGAGTCTCGGGATGCGGGTCAGCTTTGCCAGTGCCTGTACATCTTCGGCGCCATTACTCAGCGCCTCGATTATCTGCTTTCGCCTTACGTTGCCGCTGATGTAGCCGACTATGGCTTCTACCGTGTCATCTGCCATTTGATCACCATGCTATATTACCTGCTATCCACGCATATAGTTTCGCACGAGAATCGAGATTATCGCCTAACGTAACAGAACATAACTCTCTACCCCCTTATATAGTGATCAAACGTGAAATTGAGTCTAATTTACATATAAATGTTAATATCTATTAGAATATGCTGTTTTGTACAAATATGAGTCAAATTATGCAAACGATGCAGAATTATTTTGATCTCAGGGCGAACGTGGTAGATCAATACGGCGAAAACCGCTCGTTCGAGGAGCAACTTCGGAGGTTTGAGACTTATCTTAAAAACCATAAAATCCCTCACAGCGTCTCGGATGTCACACTCAAAAACAAGATGGTAGTATCAAGGTGCTGGTAAATAAGGCCGGCCCCTGTGATTTTACGTCTAATTGGGCGAGCCTGCAAGGGTGATACTCGAAGGTGAAAACAATTTCGAAAATAATCGAAGTGATATTACGATTTTTTATGAATAAATAGGAAAGCATTGGCTATTACCATTTTGAAAATTTTAATAATGAAATAAGAAAATATTTAAACAATCCGTCAACAACGGATCTTATAGTAAAACTATGGTGATTAACATGATGAACGCCAACGAGTATTTCGATATGGGATTAAAGTTCCATGGGCACAAATGCCCGGCTATGCCCCTTGGCATGAGGGCCGGGGCTGCAGCGATGAATGCGCTTGGAGTAAATCGCTCTGTTGACAAAGAGCTTGTTTGCCTGGTCGAAACCGGCGATGATCACGCTGCCGGCTGCTTCACTGATGGCCTGATGGTGATCACTGGCTGCACTTATGGTAAGAGCAACATCAAAAAGTTGTACTACGGCAAAATGGGTTTCACGCTGATCGATACGGCCAGGAAGAAGGCTGTCCGAGTGTACCTTAAGCCCGAGTTCTTCGGCAAGATGCTCAACTCGCCCTTTGTCCAGCAGCGGAAGAAAGGTGCACTGCCTCAGGATGTCCCTGCAGATGTGACTGATCCGCTCGTTAGGAACGTTATGGGCATGAAAGAGGAGGACTTTCTTGTCATCAGTCCGGTTTTCGACTACGATTACCAGAAGGTCAAAGGTAACTTCGAGACGGATCTCTGTAGTGTCTGTGGTGAGCGGGTCTTTACTCACAAGCTGCAGGACATTGGCGGAAAGACGGTATGCATCCCCTGCTCGAAAAAATAGCTTGGTGTAGAAGTGGATAAACCGGTACTGGATGGGATCGTTAATGATGGTTGAAATCTGGGCGGGAATAGCCACCTTAATCGCCACAGCTATCCTTACGATAGCTGGTGTTGGGGCTGCGTTTATCCTGATACCGGTCTACCTCTTTTTGGGTGTAGATCTGCTGACTGCCATGAGCACTGCACTGTTGCTCAACGCTATAGCGATGGTCTTTGCTTCTGCCACTTATGCCAGGGAAAAATTGATCTTGTGGAGAATAGCGCTGCCGATCATAATCATAGCGGCGATCCTGTCCCCTATAGGAGCTTATACAAGCGTGCTCGTCCCGAAAACCACGCTCCTGATACTATTCATCGGGTTTCTGCTGTTTGCGGCTACCATGATGCTATTTTACAAGCCTAAGAACACTATGACTGATAAGGATATCCAGAACCTGAAGCCCGCTAAAGTGCTGGGCGTCGGCGGGGCGTTCGGCGGCGTTGCAGGCTTCGTGGGAGGCTTGCTGGGGGTCGGCGGGGGTAACATCATCCTGCCGGGGCTGGTTTGGCTTGGCATACCCCCTAAAAAGGCTTCAGCAACGACAGCCTTCATAGTGATCTTTTCATCCTTCGCAGGATTCTTGGGCCGTGCATCTGTATCAAACCTCAACCTGAACTTGTTAATCCTGACCGCAGCAGGATCTATCGGTGGAGCACTGATCGGTTCATGGCTGATGAGCAAAAAGCTGGAGAACAAGCAGGTAAAAACCGTGATTGGCATCATACTATACCTGATAGCCCTCAAAATGATCATCGACATGATTTAGATATCTCCATATCTGGAGGCTGATCTTACAGATGGTCTTCCTCCTGAGTTTCCAGTAATAAAAGACTATTTGAGTAATGTGTGAAAAAAGAGTTGATACTGATTCAGACGATATAACCTGCGACAGTGATGGCCAAAAGTAGAGGTAAGTATGGAAGATCAAGCCCAATCGTTTAACCTATACCCCATGTCAAAGAGGACTAGGCTGGCTCTGGAAACGATCAAAAAAGACGACAGCAAGCCTTACGCGGAGCTTTTTAAAGCCATATCAGATCCGGCCAGGTTAAAGATCATCAAAGCCTTGGGCCAGCGTGAACTTTGCGTTTGCGTCTTGGTCGACCTGACCGGTGTCCAGTACTCTACCCTATCCTATCACTTGAAACTACTGAGGGACGTTGACTTAATCGACTCGGACAAAGACGGAAGCTACATCCTCTACTCACTGACAGCGACCGGAAAAATGGTCTACAAATTCATCCAGAAGCTTGCAGATACATGTTAGCCGATCCATTTTCCGTCTCAACATTCTATGTTACCTCATGAAAATCTCACAAAGAACATCGCCAGCAGGTAAACCCCCATATAGAATAACTAATACTCCGAAGACTTTTTCTCACTAAGATGGATATTGTTAAAAAGTTATCGCAAGGTGGTTTGTCTAAAGTATTTCTGCCTCCATCGTAATGCAACGTTCACTAATAGGATCATGACTGGCACTTCGATAAGTGGTCCTATGACTGCTGCAAATGCTTGACCGGATGCGATGCCGAACACGCCTACTGCAACGGCAATAGCCAATTCAAAATTGTTACTCGCCGCTGTAAATGATAGCGTACAGGACTGTTCATAGTTCACATCCATGTACCGTGATATTGCGAATGACGCTACGAACATGATGATGAAATAGATTAGTAGTGGTATTGCTATGATTATCACGTCGAGCGGTTGGGATACAATGTACCCTCCTTTCAGCGAGAACATCACTACTATGGTGAAAAGTAAAGCAACCAATGTGATGGGGCTGATGGCTGGGATGAACCGACTATCATACCAGTCTTTACCGAGGCGAGGACGCAGGATAAGCCGG
>DATHCY010000102.1:0-21917 GCA_035319305.1 Methanocella sp. | reverse complement strand
CCTGCTTCAGCGCTGAATTCATGGCGGGCGGACCGCAGATGTAAAACACTCGTTCACTAAAGTCCGGGATCTGCTCCTTGATCATCGACGCATCGATATGCCCCTTCAGTCCATTCCACTCTGGATCCCTGGTAATCACGTGATCGATCCTGATGTTCCAATGCTCCTGGGCGATCGAGTCCAGCTCCTCCCTGAACACGATGTCCGCTGCCGTTTTGTTCGAGTATAGCATCCTTATATCACTATCGATCTTTCGGTCGACGATGTACCTGAGCATGCTGCGCATCGGTGTGACACCGATGCCGCCTGTCAGAAAGCCGGCCTTCCGATGCGCCCCAGAGAACGTAAATTCCCCGAAGGGGCCGTTAATTTTTGCCCAGTCGCCCTTTTTCATTTGATCGAGGGCTACTGAGTAGGGGTGATCCGTGATCTTCTTGGTGAACTCTAGATAGTCTTCCGTCGGGCTGCTAGATAGGGTGAAGTGATGCAGTTTGCTGGCGCCATCGATCTTGATATTTACATATGCCCATTGTCCGGCTTTATAGTCAAAGCCCTTTGGCCTCCGAAACCTGAAGCTCTTCACGTCTTGGCTCCTCTGTAATATATCTTCTACGCCCGTCTCGAAGTTCATAATATTTTCATTATTGTATTTTCCACTACAATATTCTTCCCGTATAATTACACCGACATAAGGCGATAATCCTCCAAAAGGTTTATAGGCTAATACCAATATACCGGTATTGGCCATATCAATCAAAATAATTATTGAATATGGCTAAATTTGTTTAAATAATTGCAAATAGTAAATGAAAAACCTAATAGGGCGGTATTAAATGGGAAACATAAAGGTGGAGCCGATTGAGATATTACTGGTCGACGATAACCCTGGCGATGTGCGACTGGTAATCGAGTCCCTGAAAGACGGCAAGATCGCCAACCACATGAACGTCGTATGGGATGGAGTGGAGGCAATGGACTTCTTACGGAAACTCGGAAAGTTTTCAGAGGCTCCCAATCCCGATATCGTGCTACTGGACCTGAACATGCCAAAGAAAGGCGGCCACGAAGTGATGGCGGAGATGAAGGAAGACCCTCTGCTAAAGGATATTCCAGTTGTCGTGTTAACCACCTCTGACGCCGATCTAGATATCATCAAAAGCTATGATAAGGACGTAAGTTGCTACGTCACGAAACCTCTGGACACAGACAAGTTCATCGAGGCGGTTCGATCCATCAGTTCATTCTGGCTCACGGTCGTCAAGATGACCGAAGGGTCATGATAGTCAGTCATTCGTTCTTCAGCACCCACACCAGGGCAAGGTAGCTGAAGGAAACTGCATAACCAGATCGCTGACAACGTCCATGCGATGTTCGTATGTCGGCGAGATAGTCGTTGTGAAAATATAAAACAAGTTAATGGCGGGTGTGAACACGGTTGAGCTGAGTAAGAAATCAATGGAATTCGTCCAGAAGCGCCGCGGCGAACTAACCGTTGATCAGTACATCAACATGGTTCTTGAGAACATTTACGATCAGACTGCCCAGTCGCAGCCTGCTTTCGGCGGCGCCAGCCTGCTAGATCTCATTGAAATGCGAGCCCGCGAAGGCGGGATTTCTCAAATGCAACAGACATCGACCAAGTCGGAAAGCAAGGTGTCGGCCATATTTGCAGAACTCAAAAATGCACATCCGCAGCAACAGCAAAGAATTTCTGAGCGAGAATTTAGACAAAAGTGCGCTGATTATAACCTCAGCCCGGCCGAACTGGAACATGCCATTTCCATATATCGGCAGTATGAAGCGTCACCTGAAAATTCTACAAATAAGGATACACACAGAAAGACAGAAGATATCATCGACAGGCTTAAAGAGCGGTATGGTAGCAGCATACCATATAACCTGTATGTCGAAGCCTGTATCCAGGCTGGTATAGGCAGGCCTGAAATCGACTTTGGCTTGAAGGAGTACCAGCTGCTGTTCAACACCAATGACGATAACGGCGCTCCGCTTAACCTCGACGCCATCTACATTTATGAATGCCTGAAAAATTCGACGGGCAACAACGTGCAGCGGGAAGTTTACCGCGCAAAGTGCCGAGAAAGCGGGATAAGGGATCCGGAGATCGACGCGGCAGAAAAATATAGTATGAACAAAACACCCAGCTCCGAAGGAAAAGGCAACGACGGCAAAAGCTCGATCAACAAAGTTACCCTCGTGTTATATGAACTCAAAAACCAGTACGAGAATAACGTGCCTCTAGACGCTCTGTACGCCAAGTGCAAGGAGCGGGGGCTCAGCAACGACGAGATCCATACGATCGAGCAGATCTACGCCAAACGTGCTGTCTTCGCCTATAACGAGATGGTCACCGATGGGACAGTTAAAGGATCTGATTTCAAGGAGTCGATGCTGGACATCAAGATCATAAGGCTGCTCGATGGGCTCAAGCTTACTTATGGTAATATGATACCAGCGACTGCCTATATGGATAAATGCATAGAGATGGGATTCAGCGAACAGGAGCTGGCTTACGCCCGGAAAAAATACGATGACTACATAGATACGCTGATCACCTACGAGGATGTCAAGTATATCAATACCAAGGCATACATCGTACTGAGCCATCTCAAGAAATCGTACTCCGGCAAAGTCCCGTATAATATCTTTTATAGCAGGTGCCGGGCGCTGGGGATTAGCAAAGATAATATCGAAGCAGCGTATCGGCAGGCTGGCGGAACCATATCCCGCGAGACGGGCGCCGATAATATGAGCTCAAAAATGCTCGATGATGTGGCTGCAGAATACGTAAAAGAACACCGGTAACGCGTGTTTGAGCGAGCGTGGTAACGGACTTTTACGTTGCTCGAATAACCGCTGGCATGCCTCCTGGCCGCTGTGCGTATGGGCAGACACGATAATATGGTATTGCCGGGACAGGCCGGTAGCTTCGTAATGGGGAACCAGGAATGAGGGACAAAAACGTGAGAATACTGGTCATCGGCAACTCTGAAAAGACTATGGAGGGGTTGAAGTCTGCCGTTTCGAGCCTCACCTGCGGGGTATATTATAAATTTTTATCATCCGGCGATGATCTGGAGAAGCTGCTTGCCGAAGACTGGGATATCGTTCTCTCCGGCTACCATATGGACAGGCTGAACGGACGACGGGCGCTGGAGATCGTTCGAAAAGCCCGCCCTGACCTGCCGTTTGTGGTGGTTGACCTGGATATCGGCGAGGAGGCGGTCGCGGAGATGATCCGGAGCGGTGCAAATGATTATGTCCGCTTGGATCGCCTGGATAGGCTCCGAGAGGTCGTGTTGAGGGAGACGAGCCAGCCCCCATCGCCATCACGGAAAAGGGTCTGCGAGACACGCTCTTCCGGTGATTGCGACCGTATATGCAGGAGCATTATCGAACAGTCGAGGGACGGGATCATCATCGTAAACGAGCAGGGGCGGGTCATCGCATTCAACAACGGGGTTGAGCGACTGTCCGGCATCAGCAGCGATCAGGTGATCGGAAAGCAGTTCAGGGATATCCCCCTTCAGATCATCCCGGACAGGCGAAAGTCTAATGGCAGCCGGGAAACTCTTGAAATGATGACCGACGGTTTGATATGGCAGAATGCCAGCATCGATTCCGCCGAGCCTCCCTTTATGGATATCAAGCGTCCTGACGGCACCACCAGGACAATCCAGTCGATGCTGTTCCCCATTGAAACCCCCAGCGGGACGTACCTCGGCAACATCCTGCGGGACGTGACCGCGAGGAAACAGGCAGAGGACGCCATTTCGCTGGAGCGGTCGCAGATCTACCGGCAGCTGGTGGAGGCCGCCAGCGAAGGCATATGGGTGATAGACACCGAATATAGAACACTCTTCATCAACTCAGAGATGGCGAAACTGCTGGGGCACAAGCCGGAAGAAATGGCGGGGATGCCGATGTTCGACTTTGTAGATCCGGCCATGCACGACGGGTGCCGTCGCATGCTCGAAAGCCTTAAAAACGGCAACAATCTCAGCCGTGAGACCGAGCTGATCCGCAAAGATGGCAGCCGGTTCTACGCGATGCTGAACATGTCCCCCATCCGGGACAGCCAAGGCAGGGTTGTCAGCCTGCTCACCTTCGTCGCGAATATCACCGAGCGCAAGAAAGCGGAGATCGCATTACGCGATAACGAATCCCGGCTGAGATCGCTGACCGACAGCATCTCTGCCGGAATTCTGATAGTCCAAGGCTGGAAGATCGTGTACGCGAATTCGGCTATGGAATCGATTCTCGGCTATTCGCACGACGAGATCATAGAGATGTCCATGTCGGGGCTAGTCTCCATCATCGACCCCGTATCCCAAAAATACCTCAGCGGACTGATCGAAAATAACGATACATATAGCAACATCTCCGGCGGCCTGGAGATCAGTTTCCGCCGTAAGGATGGACAGGATCGCTGGGTCCGGCTGACGATCGGGCATATGGATTACGATGGCATCCACTCCAGGCTGATCACGTTTTATGACATCACGGAGCGGCGACAGGTCGAGATCGCCCTCCGAGACAATGAAGAAAAATTCAGGGTCCTGTCAGAGATGATCACCGCAGCGATCATCATCGTCCAAGACGGCCGGATCATCTATGCCAATAACGCGGCTGAGAAGATCACCGGATACTCTCGAGAGGAGCTATGTGCCATGTCCAAGTTTGTGTGGACAGGGGTGCTGGACGAAGGCTCGCGTGACTTTTTCAGGTCCATCGATACAGATCAGATGCTACAGCTAACCGATCTCCCCCGGCTCGAGATCGAGTTCCGCCGGAAAGACGGGTCGGAGCGCTGGGGTGAAATCACACTGGGGATCATGGAGTTCGGGTCTATGCCGGCCACGCTCGCCACGATCTTCGACGTCACGGAGCGGAAGCTCACGGAGATCGCGCTAAGAGAGAGCGAGGGCAAGTCCCGGGTGATCTTTAACAATGCCAACGATGCGATTTTCCTGGTCGAGATGGGCGATAATGGCATTCCGGCGCACATCGTCGAAGTCAACGACGTGGCATGCCAGCGGACCGGGCTGAGCCGAGATCAGATGATCAGCTCCAAACTGGCGAGCATTATAATCCCCGGTGACGAGACGCCGGATCCGGTCGGCAAGCTGGCTGAACTCGACGCCAACGACTCCATATTGATCAATTGCTCGCTCATGGGCAAATGCTCAAAGGACATCCCGGTGGAAATGAACGCTCACCTGTTCCAGCTCGGGGATCGGAAGCTCGTGCACTGTATCGTAAGGGACATCACCGAGCGCAAGAATTCTCAGAAGGCGCTGGAAAATAACCTCCGATTCCTCCAGAACCTCATCGACGACATACCCACGCCGATCTTTTACAAAGACGCTAACGGTATCTACACAGGCTGCAACACCTCGTTCATCAAGTTCACCGGCCGCTCCCGGGACCAGATCATCGGGAAGACCACATTCGACATCTACCCGCAGATCATCGCCGCCGAGCATCACGATGCGGACCGCCGCATCATGGAGGACCTGTCCACGCAGTCCAGCGAGAGCATCACGATGTCAGATGATGGGGAGGTGCGGCACGTCATTTTCTACAAGGCGCCGCTGCTGGACGAATATGGCGGATCGACTGGCGTTGTCGGCACCATCCTTGATATCACCGATCGCAAGATCTACGAACGGGCGCTTAAGGGCAGCGAGGAAAAGTTCCGCAGCATCGTCGAGCAGTCGTCAGACGGCATCATCATTGTCGACGATACGGGTAAGATCATCGAGTACAACGGTGCCATGGAGAGCATCGCTGGTATGAGCAGGGGGGATGCGCTGAGGCTATCCCTGTGGGATCTGCTCTTCAGCCTCATGTCCGAGGAGGAGCGGGTACAGGAGGCCTATGATGATCTAAAGAGCAGCATCCAGAGCCTGCTGACGGACTCTGATATGACCGAGCCGATCATTTCCCCTTACATCGATATCGGCCACCATGGACTTCCGGACAGGACCATTCAGGCCGTCATATTCCCGATCATGACCTCGAGGGGTATGCTCCTGGGCAGCATCATCCGGGATGTGACCGAGCGCCGCCTATTCGAAATAGCGCTGGAAAAGGAGCGCGCCGAGCTCAAGCGCTCCAACGAGGAGCTGGAGCAGTTCGCCTATGTCGCTTCCCACGACCTGCAGGAGCCGCTGAGGCTGATCACCAGCTACGTTGGCCTGCTGGAAAAGCGTTACCGCAGCAGCCTGGATCGGGACGCGCTGGAATATATCCAGTATGCCACCGAGGCGGCCTCCCGGATGCAGCTGATCATCAAAGACCTGCTGCTATACTCCCGAGTCGACGGGGTCGCCAACTCCTACGAGTTCGTCGACCTGGAGAACATCTACGAGCGGACCATGCAAAATCTCCAGGTGGCCGTCACCGAGAGCGGCGCAACCATCACCCGCACTTCCCTTCCCCTGATCAAAGCCGACGGTATCCAGGTGATGCAGGTGCTCCAGAACCTGATCAGCAACGCAATCAAGTACCGCAGCGGCCGGTCACCAGTAATTTTTGTGAGCGCGGAGCGAGTGGGAGACGAGTGGGTGATCTCTGTTAAGGATAACGGGATCGGTATCGACCCGCAATATTTCCACAAGCTGTTTACTATCTTCCAGCGGCTGCACAACCGGGCAGAGTATCCGGGCAACGGCATCGGGCTGGCGATGTGCAAGAAGATCGTGGAACGACACGGCGGACGCATTTGGGTGGAGTCGGTGCCGGGAGAAGGCTCGACATTCAAGTTCAGTCTTCCCGCTTCGGACCCGGGACCTGAGTGGCAGAAATCGCACAGCAACGGCAACAGCGGCGGAAACGGGGCGAGGTGAGACTGTGGCGACCGATCTCAGGGTTTTAATCATCGGTGGAAACGAGGCTGAAGCCGCGCAGATCTCTGCCGAACTGGCCGCCGCAGGGTACCTGGTACGGTTGGAGCTCGCCCACCACCTCGGCTCGCTGGACCGCTTGCTGGACGAGCCGTGGGACGTGGCGATATCGGAGATGAAGATGGACGGCGTGACTTGGTCGGGCGCGCTGGACTTGGTCCGGGCAAAAGCCCCGAAGCTACCGTTTATCATCCGCTCGAGCGAAGTCGAGGGCGAAAGCGCTGCCGAGATGATTATCAAAGGCGCGAGCGACTTCGTCAACAAGGAGCGCCCGGGCAGGCTTCCGAACGCGGTCAGGAGTGCCATTGCGACAGCTGAGTTGCGCCGGGGGACGGGGGAAATGCCCGCGCTTTACCACGATCTGGGACTGCTGACAGATTCTATCGATCAAGGCATCGTACGGGTGGACGGCGAGGGTACCTGTACGTTTATCAACAGAGCCGCACTGACCATGCTCGGCTACAGGCCGGAAGAGATCATGGGCCGACGGTTACACCCGCTGATTCACCATGGCATGACAGACGACTCTTCCTGCACTGCAGGCCTGTGCGGCGTCGAGCAGGCGATAAAGACCGGAGTCGCCCAGCGAGTCAGCGATCAGATATTCTGGAGACGGGATGGCTCGTCCTTCCCGGTTGAATACTCGGCTTACCCCATCATCAGCGATAGTGTGATATCCGGTGCCGTAGTTTTATTCATCGATATCACGGTGCGAAAGCAGGTCGAAGAGAAACTCCTGATAACCCAGGCCACGATCGATAGTTTCCACGACCCATGCATATGGTCAGATCCTGCCGGGCGTATCGTCTACGTGAATAAATCTGCCTGTCAGTCCCTGGGTTATTCGCGCGAAGAGCTTCTCACTATGGGAATTATAGATATAGATCCCGGTGTGAAGGGCAAGCAATACCGCGAGGTATTCGCAGCTGCCGGGGTTAACCCAGCCCATTTTGAGACATGGCATAAAAATAAGTCTGGCAAGCTTTTTCCGGTAGCGATCAGCTCGAAGAACTACCAGTTTGGAGGTAGAGAATACTGCATCTCCTTTGTCCGTGATATCACCGAGCGCAGGCAGGCCGAGGAAAAGGTCGGCCGGTTATCTATCGCTGTCGAACAGGGCCCGGCGATAGTAGTAATCACCGATACACAGGGAAAAATCGAGTACGTCAATCAAAAGTTTTCAGCGCTCACCGGCTATTCAGCGGCAGAGGTGATCGGCCGTACCCCGAGCATGTTAAAGTCCGGACACACCCCGCGCGCCGTTTATGATGAGCTCTGGGACACCATACGCTCTGGCAGGGAGTGGCGTGGGGAGTTCCAGAATCGCAAGAAGAACGGGGATACGTACTGGGAGTCCGCGCTCATCGCCCCTATCAAGGGCGCCGATGGTAGGATCACACATTTCATGGCCGTCAAGGAGGACATCACCGAGCGCAGGCAGGCAGAGACGTTGCTCATGATCAGGATGCAGCTGATGGAGTTCGCTGCTGTCCATTCGCTGGCAGAGATCCTCCAGCACACCCTGGACGAGGTCTCCCGGATCACGGGCAGTCAGGTCGGATTCTACTACTTCGTCAATGAAGATCAGCGGACGTTATCCCTCCAGGCTTGGTCCACTCGCACGCTGCAGGAGTTCTGCCGGGTCAGCGGAACAAACCCGCACAATAATGTAGATGATGCTGGCGTCTGGGTCGACTGCATCCGCGAGCGGCGGCCGGTCATACATAACGACTATGCATCTCTGCCCCATCGTAAGGGAATGCCGGAAGGCCACGTCCCGATCGTCAGGGAGCTGCTGGTTCCCATCACTCGTGGAGACTCCATCGTCGCCGTCCTGGGCGTGGGCAACAAGCCGTCCGACTACACGGGCAGAGACGTGGATATCGTCGCCTACCTGGCGGATATCGCCTGGGAGATCACGGAGCGTAAACAGGCGGAAGAAGCGCTTCGGGAAAGCGAGAGCAAGTTCAGAGAGATCTTTAACAACTCCAACGACGGCATACTCCTGCTCGAGGCCGACGAAAACTGGATTCCATTCAGGATCGTCGAAGCCAACGACGTGGTGCTGACATGGGCGGGCATACCAAAAGAGCGACTTCTGAGGACGGACCCATTCGACATGCTGCTGGACTTCTCCGAAGAGAAGTTTGCCCGGACGTTCGCGACGATCCGTGAGACGGGGCATGTGACGATCGATCTGATACTAAGGAACGGAGATGGTTCCGGGATGCCGGTCGAGCTCAGCGCCCACGCCTTCATGTCGGGCGGGAAGCGCATGATACAAACCATCTCCCGCGACATGACCGAGAATCGGAAGAGCCAGGCAGTACTGGAAAAATACCAGCTCTTCTCGAAATATATCCGGGACATGGTTATCTTCCTGGATACGAGCGGCAGGATCTTTGAGGCTAACGACGCGGCGATGAAGCTGCTCGGCTACAGCAGGGACGAGCTGCTGCAGATGAACATCAAGGAGATCCGCGGGCCCGACGTGGACGCCGTAAAACTACACTCCCAGCTCACGCAAGCCTATGAGAACGGGGTGCTGTTCGACACGATCTACTACCGAAAAGACGGGACCAAGCTCAACGTGCAGGTGAGTTCCCAGGGCACGATGATCAACGGAGAAAAGGTGATCCTAGCCATCGTTCGGGATATCACCCCCATCAAACAGGCGGAGGCTGCCCTGGTCGAGTCGGAACGCAGGCTGACCGAACTGATCGAAAACACCGGACTGCTCGCGATCGCCGAGGACCATAATGGGAAGATCACCTACGTCAACGATAATATGCTCGCGCTGGCCGGACGAGCACGGAAGGATGTTATCGGCCGCTGCTGCATGGATGTCTTCACTCCGGAGGAATCAAAATCCTGCATCAGAGACATGTTCGACGAGATCAACCAGATGGGCGATATCGGCAGGTATGCGAATACCGAGAGCGAGATATTGTCCAAAAACGGCCAAAGGCACGTCATATCCTGGTTCAGCATGCTCCAGAAAAACCTGGCCGGAGATATAACCGGGATCACCAGGGTGGGCGTCAACATCACCCGGCAGAAGGAGTACGAGGCATCGCTGAAAGCGAGCGAGGAGAAGTTCCGGACCGTCTTTGAGGACTCTGCGATAGGGATCATCCTGTCGACATACGACGGCCGGATCATACAATACAACCGGGCTATCCAGACCATGCTCGGCCGGACTGACAGCAGCATGACCATCAAGGACTTTAAGCAGTTCCTGGATGAAAACACACAACAGGACCTCTACCGCCGGTTCATGGCGATGCTGGCCGAAAACAAAGATAGCTACGAGATGGAAACCCGCATTACCCGGGAGGACGGCAGGGCTTTCTGGGGTCGGGTCATCGTATCGCTGATCCGCGACGAGCAGAAGAGACCGCTGTACCTCGTCACGATGATCCATGACATCACCCGGCAGAAGCAGTACGAAAAGGCGCTCGAAGATAGCGAGGAGACCTTCCGCAGCGTGGTCGAACAGTGTACGGATGGCATCATGATAGTCGATCACGATGGCCAGATAGTCCAGTATAACCGGGCCATGGAGATGATCACCGGGAGGAAGCGTGCCGATATCATCGGTAAGCCGCTATGGGATTACCTCTACGAGGTAATGATCAAAGAGGCCCAGGCCAAGATACCTTATGAGAAGATGAAAAGCATCGTCGTGTCAATGGTCTGGGACGCGTCTATGCTCGAGCCGGTCACCATGCCCTACGAGGATATCGAGCTTCTCGACGGCACCCGCAGGAGTGTGAACTCGATCATCTTCCCTATCAAGACCTCTCGAGGCATGTACCTTGGCAGCATATCCCGGGACGTCACCGAGCAGAGGCTGATCCAGGAGCAGCTTGAATCCGATCGGGCTGAGCTCAAGCGCTCCAACGAGGAGCTGGAAAAGTTCGCATACGTGGCATCCCATGACCTGCAGGAGCCGCTGCGGACGGTGAGTAGCTACGTCCAGTTGCTCCAGCGCCGCTACGAGGGCAAGCTCGATTCCAGCGCGGACGAATATATCAACTATGCCGTTGAAGGGACGGGCCGAATGCAGCAGATGATCCGGGACCTGCTGCAGTACTCGCGCATCAGCACCAGGGGCCAGTCCCCGGTGCCCACGGACCTGGGACCTGTGCTGGACCAGGTGCTGCAGAACCTGTCGGCCAGCATCAAGGAAAGCCAAGGCAGCATCGTCCACACCCCCATGCCCGTGGTCCTCGTGGACCCGCTCCAAGCCTCCCAGCTGCTGCAGAACCTGATCAGTAACGCCCTGAAGTTCAGGAAGAAAGGCGTATCCCCGGAGGTCCGGATAACGGCTGAACGAAAGGACAAATTCTGGGAGATCGCCGTCAGCGACAACGGTATAGGCATCGATCCCCAGTACAACGACCGGCTGTTCGTGATCTTCCAGCGCCTCCACAGCCGGAAGGACTACGAAGGCAACGGGATCGGACTGGCCATCTGCAAAAAAATCGTCGAGCGCCACGGCGGACGAATCTGGATCGAATCTGCGCCCGGCGCAGGCACGACCTTCCGATTCATCCTGCCGGCTATGGATAATACTCCTTGATCCCCGATTTTGACTTTTAGATCATTCTATCCGGGCCCGGTAAGGGCAACGAACGCTGCGCTGTGCCGTAACACAGACACCACGGGTTGCACAGATTGGAACATATGACTAACTAAAAACGGTTGCTTGGAAGCCTTTTAATAAAATCTGTGTTTATCTGTGGTGTCTGAGTAATCTGTGTTCCGGCACAGCGCAGCGTTCGTATTCCTAGATCGTACCATCTGAGCAATCGGCCAAACACAGTGTTCGTATGGCCATCTCTGTCGGAGTGATCTGAACACTCGCCTGATCGCCAGACGCAAGCAGCTTCAGGCACCGGACAGCTATTTATAACCCCAGGAACTATTGTATACCATATGACTTCGGTCCCGGGGGATGATAAAACACCTATCGCTGTGGAGCTGGCGAAAAAGCAAAAGTCGATCAGCGTAGCGGAATTTTTCGAGAAGAACCGGCACATGCTGGGCTTTGACTCCCTGCCCCGATGCCTGATCACCTGCATTAAGGAGGCGGTGGATAACTCGCTGGACGCCTGCGAGGAATCTGGTATTCTTCCGGATATCTACATCCGGGTTCGCAAGGTTGACGAGCGTCTGGTATCTATCATCGTTGAAGATAATGGGCCGGGCGTCCAGAAGGATGTCCTGCCCCGGGTATTTGGCAAGCTGCTGTACGGCAGCAGGTTCCACGCGATCAGGCAGAGCAGGGGACAGCAGGGCATCGGCATCTCAGCCGCGGTATTGTATGCGCAGCTGACCAGCGGCCGTCCTGCCAGGATCACCTCTAAAATCGATCCCAGACTGCCCGCGCATATGTACGAGTTAAAGATCGACGCCGAAACTAATGAGCCTCACATCATCTCGGAGCGGGCGGACGAGTTCTTCACGTCCCGGGGTACTCGCATCGAACTGGAGATGGAGGCGGCGTACGTCCGGGGTAAGCAGTCGGTGCTCGAATACCTGCGTAATACGGCGATCGTAAACCCACACGCCCGGATCACGTTCCTGGACCCGTCTGGAGAGAAGACCGTCTTTGAGCGGGCGTCCGATATCCTGCCAAAGCAGCCGGTCGAGATCAAGCCCCATCCCAGGGGAATCGAGCTCGGCACGCTTATCAAGATGCTGCAATCCACGGAGTACACCAAGCTTACGGCGTTCCTGAATGGCGAGTTCGCGAAGGTGGGCGGATACACGGCGGAAAACATCCTCAGGGAAGCCAGCATCGACCCGAATACCAGCCCGACAAAACTGGCGGGGGACATCGACGCGGTCAGGCGGCTGCTATCTGCATTTGGGAAGATCAAGGTGATGGCGCCTCCGAAGGACTGTCTATCGCCGATCACCGAGGACCTCCTTAAAAAAGGCGTCGTGCAAAACCACCGGGTGGATTTTATCTCGACTGCCTCCCGGCCGGTCAGCGCCAGCAGGGGCAACCCGTTCCTTGTCGAGGCACTGATCGCCTACGGGGGTGATATCAACCCCGAAGGCCGGATCGATATATTCCGCTTCGCCAACCGAGTGCCGCTCATGTATCAGCAGGGCGGATGCGCGATCACTCATGCCATCGAGAACATCAACTGGAAACACTACAACCTGGAGCAAGCCAAAGGCGCGAAGCTGCCCAGCGGACCGATCATGATCATAGTGCATGTGGCGTCCACCAATGTGCCGTTCACCTCGGAGTCCAAGGACGCTATCGCCGACGTGCAAGAGATCATCGTGGAAGTCGAGCTGGCGGTGCGACAGGCGGCCCGGGAGCTGAGCCGGTTCCTCTCAGAGCAGCGAAAGGCTGTGGACGCGAGGAAAAAGATCAGAATGTTCGAATCGTACACCAAAGAGGTCGCTATGGCGCTGGAAGACCTGACTGGCAAGCCCGCGCCCTCCGTCGAAGCAAAACTGATGGACGCGCTGAACAGGAAATATGCAAAGTTCATCTCTGAAGCCCGGGAAGAGGCGGGCACTACAACGGCGGCCCAGACCGATAATAGCGGTGGAGGTGCGTGATCGACCATGTCGAAGCGCAGCCAGGAGATCGTGGGGCAGCTCAAAGGTATCGGCAACGACCTGATTGAAGATATCGATGCCGGAAACAATCCCGTGCTGGATGTCCGGACCAGGGCCCTCAATAACGTCTATTTCGACGAGAAGTCAGGGATCATTCGCCTCGGGGACGATACACAAAAACGGTTTTACTTCAACCTGGGCCAGGCGAAAAAGTTCCTGCAGACGCTGCTCATCGCCAAGCAGATCAAGCTGCTGCTAGAGCAGGATAAGCCTGCATTGTCGATCAGGCAGCTGTTCTATACCCTTAAGCATGACATTCCCGGAGCCGGGGAGAACACCTTCGATGGGCAGGACGAGTCGGACCCCCTTATAGAGGACGTGGAGTTGATGGTGGACGCGCTCAGGGAAGAGCTGAACCTCATTGCAACCCCGAACGGCGTGCTCGCCGGCCCTGTGGTGGTCGAAGACAAAACCGGGGACGTGCTTGACTTTACCAGAATGGGCTCGGCCGGCGGCGCAGTACCACCCATCGTGGAGGACGACTATTTCCATATCAAAGAAATGAACGCTGATTTCATCGTGGTCGTCGAAAAATATGCGGTCTGGAACCTGCTGAACCAAGAAAAGTTCTGGAAGAAGAACAATTGTTTGCTCCTAACCGGCAAAGGCCAGCCCGCCAGGGCCGAGCGCAGACTGCTCGCCCGATTCGGAAAAGAGTACGACATACCGATCTACGTGTTCACCGATATGGACCCATGGGGATACTATATCTATTCGGTGTACAAGTACGGCTCGATCAACCTAGCGTTCTTCTCAGAGAAGGCCGCATGCCCAACGGCGAAGTATCTGGGATTGTCGGTAAAGGACATCATGAACTTTGATATGCCGCGCAGCTCATGGATCAAGCTTAACGACGAGGATCATAAGCGTATCGAGGAGATCTCCCAGTACCCCTGGTTTAAGAAAGACCAGTGGCAGAAAGAGCTGTCTGACCTGAAGAAGTTCGGGTATAAGATCGAGCAGGATGCGCTGGTTTCAAAATCTATTGAGTTCACGGCGAACAACTACCTACCGTCCAAGATCAGAAATAAGGATTTCCTGGACTAGAAGTATCGCAAGAAGAATATGGCGATCAGCGATCGGTTCCTGCATTATAAAAAAGGTGAGCGGTCTTCCGGCCGGTAACCGGACATCCATTCGCATAAATGCCGCGTATGAAATGGCGAACTCGACAACTAGGTAGATAAGCAGGACCATGATTTGTACCTTTACGTACATGATCGAGTCCAGCAGCGAGTACTGCTTCTGGGTATACGTTCTTGACGATATCGACGAGTCGGATATCATGCTAGACATGTCCTTCGGGTCTTGGAGAGAAGCATCGAGCCTATTCCGCCAGACCCCATGCCCATGAAGCCTTCGAAGTCGCCGAACGGTGATAGCATATCGATGTCCCCGGAGATCTCGTATTGCTTGGAGTATAGTCCATGTAATTTTTCTGCGAATTGCTCTGCGTATATGTGTCATTGGGCGAGTTCATCGATTGCTGATAATCCGTCATCGAGTATGAAGGCTGGGGCCCGTAGATGATCCCGGTGATCGTCGCCCCGATCTGGGACGACATCGATGCTAGGATGATTAGCATGAAGAACAGCGTATTGCAGACTTGGTGGACCTCCTCCAGGTTATGGGATGAGAACAGGATCGCCTTGCCTTTGGATTTCACATGTTCCATGATCGAGCCGATGCGCGATTGCGCATTGCCTGATCTTTGATCACGCTCCGGAATAGGACGACGCCCTCTGGGTCCAGGCCGTTGGTTGGCTCGTCCATAGAGATGACCTGCGGATCGTTCAGCAGCATTCGGGCCACCCTAGCCGCTGCTTCATCCCATTTGAGTACGCGTCCACCGACCTATTGACTCCCTTCAGGCCGAAGTAGTAGTAGATCTCCGATCCCTTCTATCCGCATCCTCGAGGCCGTATAGTCTCGAGAAAGGTCGCAGGTTCTGCGAGGCCGTCAGATGGCCGTGAAATCCGAAGCTGTCCCGGGATGTATCCCACGATCCTTTTCACTCCGACCGGATCCTTGGTCGCCTCGATATTGTTGATCATGCACCGACCACTGTGGGCTCTATGAAGCCGACTATCATGCAGATAGTCGTGGTTTTGCCAGAGCCGTTAGTTAGGCCCGATAAAGCCGCAAACTTCTTCTTTGCCAGTGGTGAGGCTGATGGGATCCGCGGCCTTCGTGTCATTGTACGCCTTGGTTAAATTTTCGCTTTTAATTATGCTAATCTACAGATGGTTTAAGTTGGAGCAATTTCGGGAAAATTATGGGCGGGGGATTATCCCCAGCCTTTAAGATCCAGTTCGGATGTCGTGCCTTTCGAGGAGTACATCTCTTTCACCGGGATCGGTACGCTTGATGCTATCCATATATAACCGACACTATCGGCGGCAGTATTATCCTTCCATGTATATTTCGTGGCGGTAAAGGTTCCTGCTGGAACGGTTACTGATTCACTTCCAGTAGCTGTCAGCGTCGAGTTTCCTGCGATATTTAACATATCCGTAGACGTGTCTGTGCCCAGTCCTCGACTTGAAGACATCGGCTGTATGCTATTTTCTGTGACATTGCCGTTCATATTCATTACCATTCGGCCTCCTAGGATGTTGCCGGTGGAGTGATCCACATATTCTTCCATGATCATGGACGACGTATTGTTAAGGATCACTACGTTAGCCATTGTCATGTTATATTTATCCGCGGTAGTGCCGTTGTAGTTGACACCCATGTCTGCTCGGATCTTCATGCTTCCGCTCTGACCGCTCGGCTCTGATGATGATACTGACGTCGCGTTATACTCGTACCAGTGAACCTTGTTGTAGTCCACGAGTGATTTGAACGTCGTCCCGCTGGTATTGTTCTGCGAGTTGTTCTGACTTGGCAATGATGTACAGCCGGCTGCGGTGATAGCCGATAAAACCAGCAGCGCAAGTATTGCATGCTTATAAACCTGTTTCATGTGCTTACCCTTTCCTAAACTCCGATCGTTCTATAGCTTCGTGTGTCGAAGCCGAATATCGATTAGTACAGTATACCTATTACTCGTATATATAGATTGGTCACATTGCCGTTGATAGGTATTAATATGGTGCCGAATCGATTGATCAATATTCACTAGCTACATTTTAAACTATCGCATATAAATTTTTTAAAATTAAAAAATTAGGATCGACGCCACCATAAAACGACGCCTATCTACGGCAGAGCCTCTAAAGGTCTGCCGTAATTCGCATAGCCCTACCTAGCAGGGAACGTGATCATAAACCTAGTTCCGTTGATCCTCTCGAGAGCGATAGTGCCGTCCAGTTGTCCGGCCAAGGCTGAGACCAATTGCATCCCCATCGACCGAGCTTCTGCCACAGTAAAGCCATCCGGCACACCCGCACCATCATCCTCAATTATAATCATATTTTGAGCTCCGCTCTGCATACGTATACGGATTATGCCATTCGACCTGCCAAGGAACGCGTGCTTCAGGCTATTGGAGATCAGCTCGTTCACGATCAAGCCGCAGGGCACCGCCTGGTCCACACCCAGGAAGACAGGGTCGCCGTCGATGGCCAAATCAACATGCCTCGAACTGATGGCATACGACTGCAGCAGCCGGGAGCCCAAGCTCTTCATGTATTCCAAGAAGTCGATCCTGGCAAGATCGTCCGACATATACATACGCTCGTGTACCAGTGCTATGGACCTGATGCGGTTCTGGCTTTCGGTCAGGATCTGTCGGACCGGCTCCTGGTCGATACCGGACAGCTGCAGATTCAGCAGGCTGGAAATAATCTGCATATTATTTTTGACACGATGATGAACCTCCTTCAACAACACCTCCTTCTCACGCAATGAGTTCCGTAGGCGCTCATCGGCCAACTTCCGATCAGTGATGTCCTCACTAATCTCCATATAGCTCTGGATAACCCCATTTTCATCTTTAATAGGTGAGACATGCGATTCGACCCAGAACGCCCCGCCGCTCTTTTTCATGTACTGGAGCTCGCCCATCCAGTCTTTCCCGGATCGGACCGCTTCGAGCAACTGCGGTATTTTCACAGGATCGAACACGCCTACGGGCATGATCCCATTCAACTGGCCGACCACCTCATCCCTGACATAGCCGGACATCTCCGAAAATTTTGGGTTCACATAGGTGATCCTACGGTCGACCCCGATAATTTTAACGCTCGCAGGACTCTGCTCGACCGCAGCCGACAGCGTACGCAACTGTTCCTCCGCCTGCTTTCGCCCAGTAATATCAGACTCGGTAATAATATAATGGGCTACCCGGCCGCTCACGTCCCGCAGCGGCGAGATCTGCACCGATATCCAGCGCTCCTTGCCATCCTTAGTGACGAACCTGCGCTCTCCCCGCCACTCGTTCCCAGCTTTCACATGTTCCATGATCGAGCCGATGCGCGATTGCGCATTTTCAGATACCAAGTCAATCTTACGCTTGCCAATCACATCCTCGCGTCTCACACCGGTTAACCGGGTAAAGGAGGGATTGACATAGGAGATCATGCCATCGCTATCCGCGATCGTGATACTGTTCGGACTCTGATCAAGGGCCATGAATAGCTTGCGGAACTCCTTGTCAGCAAGCTTCCGATCGGTGATATCCTCCTCGATGTCAATGTAGTGCGTGATCCGTCCGGATTCATCCTTAATCGGGGAGATATGGGCGGATATCCAGCTCGATTTTCCATTGTTCCGGATATACTCGATCTCACCCCACCACGCGTTTCCGGATCGGATAGCAACAGCGATCTCGCCGAGCTGCTCAGGCCTGGCGTTCGCAAAGTATAGGTCGAACAGCTTCCTACCCACGGCCTTTTCCGCCGGATACCCAGTGATCTGGGAGAACATAGGATTTACGTAGACGATATTGCCATCCATGTCGAAGACGATGATGCTGCTAGGACTCTGCTCTATTGCGGCAGACAGCGTGCGCAACCGTTCCTCCGCCTGCTTTCGCTCTGTGATATTAACGACGATCCCACGGATGCCTGACGGTTTTTCATCCCGATAAATGGCGCTTGAATAAGTGATCCCGGAAAACAGGCTGCCGTCTTTGCGTTGGAACACATATTCCTCTCCGCATTTTTCCCCGTTCATAACCCTCTGCAGGTTCCTGACCGCTCTCTCCCTGTCCTCCGGTGCGATAAGTTCAAACGCGTTCAGCCCCCGGATGAAATCATCATCGGTATAACCCATCTCTTCAAATGCACTCCGGTTGGCGAAGGTCAAGTTCAGTTCGGTGTCCATCTCGAAGACGATCTGCGGCAATAAGCCCACAAGCTCCTTATACCTCTCCTCGCTTTTCTTGGCGTCCTCTCTAACCTTCATCACAGTAGTTATATCCTCGAATACATACACCCGGCCCATATACCGGCCGTCGACATATTCCACCGGCGAAGTAAAATGTCGGATAATGCGACCGTCGACCAACCGGATATGGCTCTCAAATCCCTCGGCCTCGTTCGCGATCGGTATTCTGCTGAAGAGTCCGGTGAACGCAGGAACATCGATCACCAGCTGCGCCATATGCCTGAAGATCTCACTACAGCCTATTTCTGCCCGGCTGATGGGGTCCCTCAAGCGTCCGAGACTCCAAATGCGGAGGAACGAATCGTTACAATAGAGGATCCGATCGGTCCGATGATCAGCACAATACAGCCCCCATGGCGATTTGTCGGAGATCATCCTGACAATAGCGTCGTTACCACCGTTTTTAAATAGATTATCGGCCTGATGTCTGTTTTCTTCAGTGTGCAAAGTATCCGCCCGGCTAGATATACTACCGATCTCTGCCCGGAGCGATCCGTCAGAGTACATCAACTGTTTGTGATAATAATACATAAAATTAGCTTTCTTTTAGAAAATTACCAAAAATATAATCCAATTTTGGAGTGTTCCAGAATTTCCCTATAACTGGGCAATATCAGGACGAGGCATCCTTTCAGGACCGCCGATCTGATTGGCCAGCCATATGACCGCCCGAGGCATCCAAGTGCTAAACTGCCTTGGCGCACAATGAAGGTCTCCTCGGTAGATCCATTCTTCCTGCCTGACCCCACCCTCCTCCGAAATCATGAACAGATCCTCAATCGGAACGTATGGATCATCCGAGCCATCGATGCTGAGAAGAGGACACGAGATCCGCCTAATCTCGTCCCGGATAAACAACGAAAAGCTATCCATCGCCACCATCGACCGGTCTAACTCATCGGCCGGATAGCCCAGCGCTCTGGCTAACGCAACTTTCCGATAGGCCGGAAGATGCTTGAGGTTATCCTGAGAGAAGGCCCGATGCACAGGACCACCACAATTGACCGCAGCCCTGATCTCCGGACAGGCCGCGGCCGCTGCCAGCGACCAGTAGCCTCCAAAGCTAATGCCCATCATGCCGATCCGGGAGGGATCGCTGTCCCCCATGCCAGCCAGATATTTAATAGCCCTAGAATAAACTGCATGACCATCAGATAGTTTCCACTCGCTCTCCCCAGTGCCCGGCATATCAATGACCATACATGCCATCCCTTCACTCACGACCTGCACTGCGACGGTATGCAGATCCTCTTTCGTGTAATCCGTACCTCCCGTCAGCAGCACCGCTTCCGGTATGATGATCTCACCTTCAGGTCGAGGAAGATAATAGTTGACAATAATCTCTTTGCCGCCATGAGGGATACGCAACCGTCGGAAAACAAACGGAAAATGCCTGCCGCCCTCGGTAAGCGCCAATATCTGCTTTGCATAGGCATCCTGCTTAGACTGAGTTTCGGTCGCGGGAAACCTCGCGATGCCATAGTACAACGCCGCTTTACCGTAGAGGTCAGTTTTCTGAGTCCCGGAGAGCGCCGGAGAGCGAGCCTTATCGAGCAATTGATCTCCCTTCCTAGTAAAAACGGTCGACCAGCCTTCCTTCATATCCGGCTCGGTGATCGGCCCAAGCGTATTCGATATAGCATCCGCGAGAAACTGGCCGTCAGCCCCGCATACTTTCCAGATCGGGAGCCTATCCCTCATAATAAGGCTGTTCCCTTGGTCCATGATTTTTTCCGTGGCCATGATCGATCACACTAATGTCACGTCATCGGCCATATTTTAATGAGAGATGGCACAGAAAAATCGGGAAATCAAGAAAAGAGATATTTGATCAGCGGAGCGGAAGGAAGCAAAGCGAAAGGGAGCACAATATCGAATATTATTTTCAACAAGCACCACCATCAGATTAATACCGCTATAAGCGATACCGGTCTCTATGAGTCGTACTTCAGCAGCCAGTCTCGTGAGCTCCCAGGATATCATCGATCGCCTACGATCCATGGAAAGCCAGAATGATAAGGAGGGCATGGCCCGATTCGGTATCAGGACCGACAAAGCCTTCGGAGTATCGCTTTATGTACTCCGGGATATGGCTAAGGAGATCGGAACCAACCATGATCTGGCCCTCGAACTCTGGGATTCTGGCTATCATGAGGCCCGCATCATGGCCAGCATCATCGATGATCCCAAGCTGGTTACTGAAAAGCAGCTGGATCGGTGGGTCGCCGATTTCGATTCCTGGGACGTGTGCGACCAGTGCTGCTCAAACCTGTTCGCACGGACACAGTTCGCCTACGACCGTGCGTTCAAATGGCCGGACGACGAACGGGAATTTGTCCGACGGGCCGGGTTCGTTATGATGGCCGCGCTCGCCGTCCATGATAAAAAAGCCGGCGACAAAAAGTTCGAGCAATTTTTCCCAATCATGAAAAAACATGCTGGTGACGACCGCAACTTCGTCCGAAAGGCCGTGAACTGGGCGCTGCGTAATATCGGCAAGCGCAACCTGACGCTCAATAAAAGCGCCATTCAGGCAGCTGAAGAGATCCACGCCCTCGGAACCAGAAGCGCAAAATGGATCGCCAGCGACGCGCTCCGGGAACTGAAAAGCGAGAAGGTCCAGGCACGGCTGGAGAGTAAGGCCCGGAAGGAAAAGCGGTAGAAGAGCGTCTGAGCCGCCAGAAGAGCCAAGAAGGCTTATATATCAAGCATGTATTTAAACACCACTCGCGGGGAATAAGGTGCCTGGAAATACTATCACCCCCAACCCGGATACGCTGAAGAAGTATAATGCCGATGTCTACGATGACGCTTCGAGCATCTACGATACATATGAAGGCCTGTTCTTCCCATACCTGTTCGGACGCATCCGACAAATTATATCAAATCGATTCATTCCAGCTCTACCGAAGACTGCCAGAGTGCTCGACATCGGCTGCGGCACCGGACAGCAGACCCTGCTATTTAAAGAAGCGAGCATAGACGCCGTCGGAATCGACATCAGCGCCG
>DATHCY010000101.1:0-2280 GCA_035319305.1 Methanocella sp. | reverse complement strand
AGCCTTATCTGTCAGTGCGCTCCGCAGCAGATCGGTCAACGAGTCGATGATAACCAGGTTGCCTGGTGCATGGGCCTCCAGCGTCTCGATCAACGTCTCGATCAGCGACTTCGTTTTCTGGGGCATCCCCATGTTCTTCAGCGTCACGGCATCGTCAGTCGTCCAGTGCAGTGGCACATGCGATTTAGCGAAATACGTGCCCGACAGGTCGATGAATGTCATTGACCTCCTGATGTCCGCCTGGTTGGCGATCCGATACGTGGCAAGGCTGTTGAAGACGTTTTCCCGAGATTTGGTAAACGAAATGTATACGACCCTTTCCGGGAGCTTCAGGCCATGCTTCAGCTGGATGCCATCGGCCTTCATCTGCGAGAGCATCAGCACCGAAGTATATGTGAACTCCTGACTTCCGGCGCCAACTTCTCCGAGCAGGAGCACCAGAGCGCCCGCCGGAAAGCCGCCTTTGATCATAGGATCAAAGGATGAAATGCCCGTTGGTATCTTGTTATACGATGGCTCCATCGGATCTCTCACTCTCGCGGTCTATAGCCAGCAATATTCTGGCCTATATTCATACGTTTTACAGCCTGATTGACTTAACCTTATCGTTATCCGCGTATAATTTCAATAATGTAATCAATATCGCTCCCAATTTTTATTTAAGGCTGAAATTAGCTTTCAATTTGTAAATTACCTTCAGATTAAATAACAAAGGCTATAATATATGAAATTTTAAGGGATCAACTAACAAAACGGCAGGTGGTACCCTGCAGGTAGCTGTTTAAAAATGACCCGTTTTATACCTGGCGTACTCTCGTTGCTTTTACAGGTAGACCATACTGCGGCCGTTCCCGGCGACGATGGCGAACTGAACGCCGGCCCCGCCGACCTTCGCCTGAAAAAGATGCCCCTCGATATCGTCGATGAGGTATCAGGCGCCTGCATAGGAACCCCGACGGTCCTGCCACCCGCGGCGACAGATCTGAAAGACGGCATGGAGGAGGTGGATCGGTACTGGATCACCGAGCCGTTCTCTTCAGTGTCGATCCTCTACGATAGCAAGGCGAAAGAGTACATCTATTATATGCGCGAGCCGGCTCTTTCCAGATTCGAAACGGAACTGCTGGAACGGCTCTACGATGACCTGCGGGATCTGCTAATTCGCAGCGACCTTGGCCCTGCAGCCATCGATCGGTCCGTCATCCTGCGATCCAGGTGCGACTCACTGCTGGGGATCTACGGCATCCGGGTGGAAAAGCCTTCCAGGGATCGGATCCAATACTACATCGAGAGGAATTACCTTGGCTATAACAAGATCGATCCGCTGATGCGGGACGATCAGATTGAGGACATCTCATGCAACGGCGTTGGCATCCCAATCTTCCTTTTTCATATGAAGTACCAGAACATCAAGACTAACATCGTGTTTACCGAGGAGGACCTTAACTCCATGGTCGTCAGACTGGCACAGCGAGGCGGTAAGCATATCTCTATCGCCATGCCTATAGTCAATACCACACTGCCAAACGGTTCCCGTATCGAGGCCACCCTGGGAAGAGAGATCACCACGAGAGGCAGCTCGTTTACAATCAGGCGGTTCCGCGCTGATCCATTTACACCCATCGATCTCCTTAACTACAACACCATGTCACAAGAGGTCCTAGCGTATCTCTGGCTGGCCATCGAAAACAACCGCAACCTACTGTTTGCTGGCGGCACCGCATCGGGCAAGACCTCATCCCTAAACGCGGTGTCACTGTTTATCCCCCGAAATTCGAAGGTGATCTCCATAGAGGATACCCGAGAGCTTACACTCTTCCATAGCAACTGGATCGCAGGCCTCACTCGAGAGTCGCAGATGCAGGGCAACTCCACGGAGATCGGCATGTACGACCTGCTCCGGGCCGCCCTCCGGCAGCGGCCTGAGTACATTATCGTGGGCGAGGTGCGAGGCAGGGAGGCGCTAACCCTCTTCCAGGCGATGAACACCGGACACACGACTTATTCGACGATGCATGCCGGCTCAATACAGGCCGTCGTCAACCGTCTGCTCAACGAACCCATAAACGTCCCGAATATGATGCTTACCTCGCTCAACATCGTCTGCATACAGGAACTGGTGTTCCTCCATGGCAAAAAGCTCCGCCGGAACAGGTCAGTCGTCGAGATCACCGGCGTCGACCCCAGGACCAACAACCTCAGGATCAACGAGGTGTATCGGTGGAATTCCCTGGACGACGCCTACGAAGTCATGGGCGACTCCATAGTGATCGCGGAGAT
>DATHCY010000100.1:0-12138 GCA_035319305.1 Methanocella sp. | reverse complement strand
CCTATCCTTCACCCGGCCATTATCGATCATCAGCTTCTCAAACGGCTTGTTCATATACGTCCACTTCATATCCGCATCCGTCACATGGATGGGGAACGGAACCGCATCGATGATAGCCTCATACCACAAGGTCTTATCCACAACCGTGTCCATGGTAGAGTTGAATGCCTTGGCGATCGGGGTCAATTCGCCCATGTTGTCCAGGGATATGCGTGCATCCAGGTTTCCTTTCCCGGCTTCGTTCGCGACATTGATGATCTGGGTTAGCGCTCTGTGCTGAACTGTTATATCGCGGACGGTGATGCTGAGGCCAGTGATCTTTTTGGTGCTGTCCCTGACCAGCGTCATGCTAATCGACGCGGGAACGTGCTTACCGTTTATCGTGAGCACGTCTTCCAGCCCGATGACTTCTTCTCCAGACTGGAGGACCCTCGCGGATACACCCCTGTTTTTCTCCAAGTAAATAACATCTAGGATCTTTTTGCCGACGATATCGTTCTTCGCCCTCTCCGTCAGACGCTCCGAAGCCTCGTTAGCATAGACGACGATACCGTTGAGGTCTATTGCGAAGTGGGCTTCCCTGATACTCCGCAGCAGGCTTTCGTTGAACGACGCGCTTTCCTCGGCCTGATGCCGAGTCGCCAGCATTTCGGCCTCTGACTTCTTCTGAGAGGTGATATCGAAGATCGTCTCCATCGCTCCGACAATCTCTTTCGTCGCGTCCTTTATGGGGGCGGCCTTACACAGCGCATTGACCTGCCCGATCGTCGTTTCCGCCTCGACAGACTTATTCTGCTCCATCGCGCTCATGCATGGGCAGCCTTTGGTCCTACAAATCGACGTCTTGAACAGATCGTAGCACTTCTTGCCCATGCAATATTCCTGAGGGAAGCCAATCATGTCGAAGGCCTTTTTATTTATGTACGTGACGTTGAAGTCACGGTCAATAGTAAATACCGGCGTCGGGAGGAAGTACAAATCCTTAGAGATCCTAGTCAGCCCAGCGAGCTTCTCGTTCAGACTCTCAAGTTCTGCCCCCATTCCCTTCAGCCCGGTTTTTTTAGCGTTATTCTTAGCGGGGGCAGGCATTTTTTTGTTGCCGACGTGCCCGGCGCCATCTTTTCCGAGTTCATGATAAACTGCTTTTTTACTGATACTCATGTTGTGCCTCCACTTGCCCCCCTCATCTCCAAAAAAAATTTTGGACCAAGTTGATAAACTAAACCGTTAATCTCGCCTGTCCCGCTATATATTTTTTCGAGCAATTTGCAAATTCGGTTATGGGAATTAGAATATTGAAAGGTAGCAGAACAGCCTGTGCAGGAATAAGCCTTCAGCTCCCCCGGTTTAGGCGATAGCTACTGCATTGGGTGATTATAGGTGGGGGCGGTCGATAATACGTTTATGGAGCGGTAGGCTGATCAGGTTCGGAATGACCTTACTGTGCTTTAGAGGGTGCGGTTTGTCCATGCCTCGGAACCGAAGGAATGCCGGTGCCTTGATGAAAGCATCAAGGATAGGTACAGAAGCGATCGAAAATAGACCTCTATAAAGCATGAGTGCGAATTATGTCAGTTCGGTAAGCTGGCTTCCTCTACGATATCAGAAGAGAAAACCCCAGCCATGCTCGATAAGTTAAAATCCCCTAATTTCTGGTACTATGGTTGTTTTACGATCAATCCGAGTGGAGAGCGAGCGAAAGCCCACGATTTTAATCGTGGGAGCCGTCACTGCACTGTTGTAAGTACCAGCTATCAAGATGCTATGTAGATTTATTTCTTTGCCTCCGTGTTGAGGTTTCCGATCATGAGCGAAAACATGTTGGATTTTACTTCGGGTGGCGAGTCGACGGTCTATTAAACCCGGGGGTTGACAGTTCGGCGAGTAAGCTCTTGGAAGCTGCCAATGACTCGATCAAATTGGGATACCGAATCCGTGGGTTGACCGGCGTCTGTTGTGTGGCGGGGTGAACTAGCCGGCGGACGCCGTTCTGGGTATGTGGGGTTGTATATTTGTGGGTTTGATTATAGCTACAAACGCCAAAATTATACAATAGTAAAAATAACAAGTAAATTGTTATCGCAATATAACTTTTAAAGTAAACTATTAATAACAAATCGATAGATATCAAATTATATGATGTCGCCTATGAGTGTAATCGCGGGCAACACATACATTTTAAAACATAATTTCGAGTAGGGTCCAGCCCCGGAAAACCGGGACAGGATGGATTGGAGGCATAAAGATGAGACGAATCCAAATATCCCCTACGAGGGGAATATCAATAGTAGTCCTGCTCTGTTTCGCTTCTATTTTTTGTGCAACGCAGGCATACGCAGCGCCAGGCGATGTAATCTGGCAAAAAACCTACGGAGATAATTCAGAGAATGCTTCACTTGGCACCTCAGCACAACAAACCACAGACGGCGGATACATCATAACAGGCGACATATACCGAAACGCTATCCCCTCTCAAAGCATAGCACACTTGGTCAAGACAAAAGCTGATGGCACTATGGAGTGGCAACAAACCTACAATGTAAACGGTAATACCTATGGCGCATCAGGACAGCAGACCACAGACGGCGGATACATCATAACAGGCACGACTAACGTCAGCGACGACTCCCGAATGTATCTGGTTAAGACCGACCATAACGGCACTCCAGAATGGCAACAAACCTACGGAGGGGCCAACACTACCTTTGGCGCTTCGGCACAACAAACCACAGACGGCGGATACATAATAACAGGCGGTACACTATCACCATCCGGCTCCAATCAAGCATATCTGGTTAAGACCAACCCTAACGGCACTCCAGAATGGCAACAAACCTACGGAGATGATTCAATTGGATATTCGGTACAGCAAACCACTGACGGCGGATACATCATCGTAGGCACCAATACAACACCTAATTTTATCAATCAGGCGTATCTGGTTAAGACCAACCCTAACGGCACTCCAGAATGGCAACAAACCTACGGAGATAATTCGTCTGGCGCTTCAGTACAGCAAACCACTGATGGCGGATACATAATAACAGGCAGTACAACATCGTCGTCCGACACTAATGATCAAGCATATCTGGTTAAGACCAACCCTAATGGCACTCCAGAATGGCAACAAACCTACGGAGATAATTCGTCTGGCGCTTCAGTACAGCAAACCACAGACGGCGGATATATCATGACAGGAAATTCTGGATATGAGATACCAGGAAGTGCCAACTATCAAGTATATCTAGTTAAGACCGACCCTAACGGCACTCCAGAATGGCAACAAACCTACGGTCCAAGTACACCTGGCACTCCAGAACTAGCATCAGCTGGCGAGTCAGTGCGGCAAACTGCAGATGGAAATTACCTCATTGGAGGTTACACAAACCTAACATTTTCAGGAATGGGAATTTGGAATGGTCAGATGTACCTATTGAAGGTGTCTTCCAACGGTACTATTCCTTCAGGCACCCATCTCGAAGTGGTACCCAACACGTCCTCAGTATCAGTGGGCGGCGGCCAATCATACGACCTCATCCTCAGCACAGCACCCACCGGCCTGGCAGGCTACGACCTCACCATCTCAACCAACTCTTCAGTAGCCGACATCACATCAGTATCGTGGCCATCATGGGCACAACAACTCCACAACAACACAACACTCACCCCAGACGCCATGAGGATCAACGGCGTGGACCTCAACAACCAGATAAAAGATGGAGCCACAAACGTGACACTAGCCACGATCACCGTCCAGGGGAACACGCAAGGTAACACGACAATCGGACTATCCAACGTGTCCATGGACGACGACCGCGGAGACCAAATATCACCGGTAATCGTGAACGGTAGTCTCATGGTTAACCAGTTCAAACCATTTCCCGGAGAGACCATGCTGCCCACCGACCCTGACCATGATGGCTTGTACGAGGATATCAACGGGAACGGCAGACTTGACTTCAGCGACATAGTCGTGTTCTTCCAGAACCTGGATTGGGTTAGAGCCAACGAGCCTGTCTCTGCCTTTGACTTCAACGGGAATGGCAGGATCGACTTCGACGACGTGGTCACCCTATACGATATGCTGTTAAAGACAGTGTAACATACTATCAGAATTTTGTGGGGTTTACCCCCACTTCTTCCATCATTTTAATCTGATTGTTAGCCTTGTCACAACTCGCAGAAACAGCCTGGATCTGGAAAAGCTCCTCGCCCACAATATACCCTACATTAAATGACACCAGTAATGGCACGCCGATTTTAGCTTCCATCAATGAGTAACAAGCCAACTAATCGATTAATGAAAGATTACCCATATTATTAGCGTGGGCGAAGAGATTCAAACCCCCGGAACGCCTTCACCAAGGATCATAAATCCACGGAGCCTGGCCTTTTACCATCCATCGAGATAGACGTTGTTATCTTTCACGAATCTCATAAATTTCTTGAGCAAGGGTTTTCGTATCTCGTTCCTGCCCTCCAGCGAAGCTTTTTTCAGGAGGAAAACCATGAACCAGAAGGCGTCTGAGCTACCGCATTCGCCGCCCATGTGGTACAATTCTTCCAGGCATCGAATGACGACGTCAAGATATTCGTCCAGGGTAAAGAGGTAGTCCTTTTCTGCCCCATCTAGATCGGGACGGCCTGCCCGAATTATTCTTACTTTGTCGCCATCGATGGAGATTCCCAGATCATCTCCGCCACAACACCCGAACGAGCAGTCGGGCACGAACAGCGGATAGGAATTGAAAAACGTATTTTCGTCTTTGATCACATTAGGCCAGGAGTTTTCGAAACCGCTGCGCCAGTATGGCTCGTGGTCACAAAAGAGTACCATCGCCAGCCCGAACATGCCCTGGATGATCGTATTCAGCCGGAAGCCCGACGACGGCCTTCTAGGGTCATATACGGCTGGCGTTTTAGGCAGGTAGAGGGGCTTTTTAGTCGTGCCATCAATCAGGTCGTCCCCAAGCTGTAAGATCACTTCCTCATCATCTGCCAGTAAAAAATAGATGGGCAAAGGAGCGGGAAGAGGAGGTCGATTCTTCAGCCAATCGAGATACGGTTGCTCATTGCCCTTGTAGTATAGCTCGAGGAGATCGTTAGATATCCGATCTTGTTCGAACTCCGCTCCCTCAAATTCTTTGTTCATCAGATTGATTTCCAGCCTGAGCATGCCCTATCGACTCCCGCTGAGAACCCATCGCTCACTACTCAGAATTGTTTCGAACGTATTTAATCTAGTGCGGGGGGATGGGATTCGAACCCTTGAACGCCTTCGAGACAGGATCTTAAGTCCTCGCAGGAGGCTATGCCCGGGTAAGATGATAAAGGGGAAGTTCCCGCGGAGGAGAGGAAAAATCGCCGGTAGCATCTGGAAGCTTCGCCCCGTGCCACCTCAGCTGCCAGCCTTGAGAAGTCGCTGAGTTAAGGTTTACCAAGTTCCATCAATCGAGGGACTGACAGCGACTCATGGAGTTATATCGTTACAGCACCTCAGATTGGCGGATGAGCGAAAAAGACGAGTCGATAATGCCCCCAGGCTGGTTCCTCGAGTTTTTCGAGCTGCATAGAGCCGAAAATGATAGCCATATCGGCCCGCTGAGAAGGGCGGTCAAACTATACAGGCTGGTTGAAAGCAGAGCGCAGCAAAACTCAGGTATCCCGGTTACTATACTGGCATCAGAGGCCGCCCCCATATTTTGCGGCTATCTCGAGGATAAGACGCCTACAAGCCCCAGACGTGTCTGGAGGATAGGACCGCTCGATACCCCTTCGACGATGCCCCACGAGCAGCTGTTGGCGATTAACCTCTATGAAACGGTGCTGGAGATGTACAACAAGAACCAGGATACACCCCTGGTAATTGACTTTTACCGGTGGAGGAGCGCTTTAGAGGCTGAAGGCATAGATGTGAGGAGTAATAAATACGATAGCCCAAAATGACGCTCATTCGAGGAAAGTATCTATCAAGAGGTCCGAGTTAGACTATAGTTAGTTTTTAAGGTATTATCAGTGCATTTACCGGCCAAATAAAAATGTTCTAAGTGCAGGGGGAGGGGATTCGAACCCCTGAACGCCTTCGCGACAGGACCTTAGGTGAAAAAGGGTTCAGTCAAGCCTGTGAATAGTAACCTATTACCTAACTTGCTGTCAAAATCGAGCGGCAATCGTGAGGGGTCTGTCGGGTTAAAAAGTTTTCAAAAAGACGATTTTTAATCAAGCTTTTGGTTTAGTATATAGCAGATAGCCGCTAATAACCAATAGCACTAAGCCCGATATAATTGAAACCATACCCCAGCCAGATCCGCGAACTATTGTCAATCCGATAATGACTATGAGGATCCCAATAACCGCTAAAATTGTGGCAAGATTCTTTTTATTCGCAGTCTTATCAGTTACAGCCAATGGTATACCCCCAATTATCTTTAATATGGGTTCATTACAGTATAATCTTTTTTGTGATAAATGGATAGCTTTGAACCTATTTGGTAGAGTGCGGGGGAAGGGATTCGAACCCTTGAACGCCTTCGCGACAGGATCTTAAGTCCTGCACCTTTGGCCTGACTTGGTTACCCCCGCGCGGAGGAAAAACAAACCATAGGGTAATTGCGGTAAGCGGACTAGTAATAACATTCAATGTTAATAAAGTTAATTGTGGATATTGGTCGGGAGTTTATTAGATTTACGATAGCTGCGATGTTGCTAAACTAAAAATTGGCGTTCTGCCTTATGCAGAACGCCTAGAAGGCTTCCAGCGTCTCACCGAGCTGCTGTGCACGGTTCTTAATGGATTGTACAGCCCGGGTGATGACCTCCTGGGCGGAGTATGAGCCATCTGTTTCAACTGTAAATAGATAGGCGTGTTCTTGGGAGGAGATGGCGATCGCTCCGGCATCGCAAACGTCGACGCAGAGTTTGCACATAGAACATTGGTAGTGGTCTGTGACTACGACCTTGTTTTTGTCGGCCTTGAAGACGCCTCTTGGGCATTCGTCGATGCATGCTTTGCACGTGTCGCACTGGTCGGAGATCGTAACGATCGGAACGTTTTTGTAGCCGGCGGCGCAGACTGGCTGGTATTTGGCGTGCTCTCGGGAGAAGCCGAGTCTGGCCACGCAGTTCACGACGACTTTCTGGCCCTGCTTCAGCTCGATGATGGGTATGTTGGCGTCGACGGCGATCGTTTCCGGATCCGACGACTTGAGGTCTTTTGAGTGGACCACGCACGGTCCTTCTGCTGATAGTGTCAGCGAGGCTTGGCAGAGGGAGCAGCCTGCTCCCTTGCATTCGCACTCCGACGGCAGTTGGTACATGTCGGGGTTGGTCTTTAGCGGGACCAAGCCGAGCCGTAAAGCCAGCATCTCGTCGAAGAGTACCGACGTGTTATCGTAGATATCAACATAATCGATCGCCATCTTGGGTATATCGGCGATCATGGCTCTGCGCAGGCCGTTCGCGAACGCTGGGGTGACGTCTGTGACTACGAACTTCGCTTTCCGGTCTTTCAGCTCGAGGATCTCCACTTTCATTTTAGACGCGCCTGCCTCGCTTGCCGCCTGGAGCCCTGGTGCCGTCGTGTGGTATTGGTGTTACGTCCTCGATCCTGCCGATGCGGAGGCCTGCACGGGCGAGCGATCTGATGGCTGCTTGGGCGCCTGGTCCGGGGCTCCGTTGGTGGTTGCCGCCCGGTGCGCGTACGCGAATGTGTACTCCGTGGATTCCCTTGGCCTTGATCTGCTCTGCCACGTTGCTCGCCATCTGCATGGCCGCGTATGGCGAACTTTCGTTGCGGTCCTGCTTTACCACCATGCCACCGGATGTCTTAGCCAGCGTCTCGGCGCCGGTCAGGTCGGTGACGGTGATGATGGTGTTGTTGAACGATGAGAAGATGTGTGCGATTGCCCACTTAAACTGCGGCTGGTCTGCTATGATTTATCCCTCCTTTGGGGTTTCGGCGGTAGTCGCTTCAGCAGGAGCTTCGGCGGTAGTCGGCGCCGGGGTAGCTGCGCCCTCCCTGGGCGGTGCCTTCGGGGCTGACTTCGGTGCCGGAACTGCTGTTGCTGGTTTTGTCATCAGCTTTTCCTTGGTGATCGGAGAGCCGACGTAGAAGCTGAGTATATCCTCTTCGCCCTTAAGCACAAGGTAGCCTGGCACAGTGATCTTCCGACCGTTGAGCGAGATGTGTCCGTGGACGATGAATTGGCGCGCTTGCTTGATGGAGTTAGCGTAGCCCTTTCTATAGACGATGGTCTGTAGTCTGCGTTCGAGGATGTCTTCAACCTTGAGCGCGAGGATGTCCTCAAGCTTGGCATCTTCCTTGAGTATTCCGAGAGTCTGAAGTTTTTTCAGGATATTCTGTGCGTCCCGGGTGTAGTGGGAGTCTTCCGGCAGGTTGCCGGCGCTCATCACGCCCAGCAAGGTCCGGGCGTTGCCACGATATTTCCTGAGTTCGGACGCGTGCTTCCAGACGCTCTTTTTGTTCCTGAGGCCGTACCTCTTGACAAGGCCGGTCTCCTCTTCGATCCTTGCTTTCTGCCATGGGTGGTTAGGCGTATCATAGAGTTTCTTCATTCTTCCTGGGTACC
This sequence comes from Methanocella sp., assembly GCA_035319305.1. Classification (GTDB taxonomy): domain Archaea; phylum Halobacteriota; class Methanocellia; order Methanocellales; family Methanocellaceae; genus Methanocella_A. The sequence goes on along the minus strand of DATHCY010000100.1, from coordinate 3,550 downwards.
CCATTTAGCTCACCTGCCTTGCTATTTCTTCTCCTCTTTCTTAGCGGCGCCTGCTCCTGGCTCGCCCTTCTTTCTGATGACGCCCACAGTCGCCCCGGTCCTGCCGGTCGACTTGGTCCTCTGGCCACGGACCTTTTGTCCGCGCTCGTGCCTGATCCCCTTGTAGCAGCGGATCTTCTTCATGATGTTAATGTCTTCTTTGACGCCCAGCGTAAGGTCGATGCCGAAGAGATGCTTATCCTCGCCGGTATAGATGTCCCTGCGTCTGTTGACCATCCATACGGGCACATTGGCCTCGATGTTCTCGACGACGTTTTTGATCTTGTCGACCTGATCTGGTGGCAGGTAACCCATGGTCGCGTGCGGGTCTACCTGTGCCTGCCGGGCGATGATCTTAGAAATGCGATTTCCGATGCCCAGAATGCCGGTCAGCGCATACTCGACGGTCTTAGTGCCGTCCAGGTCTGTATTGGCAATACGGACGATGTATTTGATCTCGTCCTTGGGCTTCTCTTCGGCGACCGGCTTTTTGCCCTTGCCGCCCTTCTTTCCGGCTGTCTCCTCGGTAGGTGCTGCGCCTTCCGCGGCCTTTGCGGCCCCTTTCTTGCCGCCCTTTTTGGGGGCTGGTGCAGCATGGCCGGCCGGTGCTGCTGCAGCGGCCTCTTCGGACTTTTTCTGCTTCTTTTCAGTCTTTTCAGTCTTTTCGGTCATTTGCTCAACTCCATTGTTCTCTCCAATCGTAGTGCGTCTTATAGATACCATGTGCTGGTTGTTGGTAGTGCCGATCGTATGCCGGCACGGCACTGACAGTTCTATCTAAAACACCGATAGAATGAACAAATGTCAACTATCCTAATGCATTTTATTATATAAAGGTTTGCGTGATTTTCCGATGGCCTTTGGTTCCGACGATCGCCGCTGTGGCAACTCTTAATAATAACTGGGCAGAAACAGGCGAGTATACTATGAAACAAAACAATAGTAATTCTATAATTGGGATTTCATTTCCGACCGTAATAGTTATAGCTGACATAAATAAATTATATGTATTAAGCCGGCATCTCGCCAGCTGGTGTGCGAATGATTGAATTTTTCCCTAACAAAAACAAAACGGACAAACAAAAACCGTCAATGGCACAGCAAACCGCCCAGCCCAGGCCCCTGCCCAAGACTCAAATCCAAAATACAGTTATCGAAGACACCGCTCACACGACCGACACAGTCGGCTTCTATGATTTTCAGCGACAAGTCTACACAGTGAAAAGCGAAGTCATCAAGGCTATCGAAGACATGAGCAAGCAAGACGCCATTGACAAGCTCATCATACTGTCAAACCTATCCGCAATGGCCATTTATAGCCAAAACCTCAGAGAGATCGTTGTAGTCGACGATGCAATCACCGAAATCAAGAGGACAATCGATAACAAGCTAGCATCACTGAAAGATTCTGACAATGAAAAGATATCCGCAGAAGCGGAGTACTACACACTGATCAGACTCAGCATGATTCCCGTATGCTCGATGCTTAACGTGATCGACACCCACACATCGATGGCGATCACCCAGGCAAATGAGGAGATCGATGGCAAGATCCAGGAGCTACAGCGCTTTTTAGTTGAGTACGAGACTCAGCTTGTCAGCAAGAAGCGCAGATAGGCGAACTGCCCACGACCTAAAGGGTTGTGACTTCCTGTTTTATGATCAGAGCTTGCTCCACGCTAATGTGGAGTGGTGGCTTTGACCCTACAGGCTCTTCGGCGTGTGTCACGCCTGCCATAAGTATGTTCCGTGCAGCGCTGAAGTCCCTGTTCACGGCGTATCTGCAATACGGACATTCGCGTGTCCTGTCCTTCAACGTCTTCGGCACGACCTCCCCCGCACATCGAACAGTTCTGCGTCGTGCCTCCTGATGGTATCCTGAGCAACTGTCTACCGGCTCCTTCCGCCTCGTAGTCCAGGTATTGGAGGAAACGGCTCCACCCCGCCTAAAGGAGCGAGGTTTTCTCGCTCCTCGCTCGACTCCCATAAATGCTCCGCTACAACATAACATAAACCTCTTTCAAGAAGTATTAGATTTAAATTCGTTCCAGGTCGCCAGCAGCGGAAGCCCCATAAAAATCACGAATGATATATTGACCCCCACATTAAAGTACGCCCTAGTGTAGATCGACATGAATGTATCCACGACAAACCACAAGGTGGCACCTGCGGCGAACGCATCCCTCGACCATTTTTCCCTCTTTATGAATGGGCCGTTGATGATAAAGGCAAGCGTAAGGCCCCAGCCAGCCATCGTTCCGCCGAAGAGGCCATACGTCCACATTGCGAAGCGAATCGAGGAAGCATCAGGACCCACCCCAGTCCAGAATACGCTATAGATCAAGCTGTTGTTGAGCGGGTCAAAGACAGGCCACCAGCTGATCAGCGCCAGGAAAATGCCCAGGGCGACGGTACAGCTGCATACGAGAAAAAGCCACTTTTGCCAGAAACTGAATGATACCATAATATCCACCTCTTATTATGCCGATTTTCGGCATGGTACAGTAGGATCGATTGAGATATATGGGTTTGTAGCAGAGTTCATATACCATGGTTTCCTACCTGGAGCCTATGTCCGAAAAGCCGAGACATCGTGGAGAGCGCGACGAGGAGGGGGCGACCAAGGCAGCCATATTGCTATTCCTGGCCGATCAAGACGTGCAGAGCTTCACGGACATTCGTCTGTACCTCAGGGAAAATTTTAACATTAGAAGCCCGAAAAACCTTCGGATACACCTCTCCAAGCTAGAGAAGAGAGGACTACTCTCCCGGTGCAGCAACGGGCAGGGAAAAGCGAATACATATCGCCTGGAAAAGAGCTATAGAGGGATAAGAGCTCTTTTTAACTTCTTCAGGAAGCTCAACCGAGAAAACGAGATAATGACCACCCTTCATTTCAGGAGCTACGCCTCCTCCAGGAATTTCGAACAAAAAGTGATCCTGAACATCTTTCGCACCTGCATTTTGAGGATCGGAGAAAACGTTTCATCGCAGCAGTGGCAGGAATGGGCGGCGGCCCAGACAAGCTCTACGCAAGAAGCCGGGCGCCTCCTGATATGGGAATGGATCAGACAAGTACGCAGCGGGGATATATCCAACGTATACTACAGGAACTTCCGGGACCTCAGAGAAAGGTACGAAATAGAGGATATCGATGCAATACACAGCATGTTCCTCCGCCTGATGGCGGAGTATCGGGTGATAGACCCCCACTACACATCTGAAGAATATATGACCATCATGGTGAACGAGTTCATACTTCCGTCATCATATAGAGAGCGGACATTCGCCATGCTGCAGAGTTCGCCGGGCGCCTGCGACTACATCCTGAACCGAATGCACCGAAACCCGCACTTTCCGTCCCCGAGGTTGATGGGACATATGATGGAGTTCCTATCGCTGTTCCCAGAGGTTTACGATTTTACCATTACTGAAGGCGGAAATACGGGCTATCTGAAAGACATCGATATGGGCCACCGGCAACGGTTTATGGAGCGGGCCTTCAGGTTTT
>DATHCY010000099.1:0-10505 GCA_035319305.1 Methanocella sp. | reverse complement strand
TAAGGCTTTGTCCACTCCGTATAGGATCGCCAGGCCGATGATCAGGCTCAGGGTGATGCCGACTATGCCTGTCGGCAGGCCTAATGATTGGGTGATGGTGTTGGGCCACCACTCGATGGTTAGCAGGGGGATAGCGATGAGCAGTGCTATCCTGGCGATGGATGTGTTGATGGCGTGTTTTGGGCACATGTTGATGCATCGCATGCATCCTTGGCATCGCCAGTTCCAGCTTGGCTTGCCTGCTGTCAATCGTATCGACCCTACAGGGCAGGTTTTTGCGCAGATTCCGCATCCGTTGCATTTGCCGTCTGCCACGTATAGCTTGCCTATAAAATGCCGGCCGAACAGGCCGTAAGTCAGTCCTGTGGGAACGTATATGATGGCTAGGAGCAGGTTGTGTCGGACGCTACGCTCTCCCTTGACCAGTTTTTGGGCCAGTCCGTCGACCCGCCGGTCTGCCAGGTCTATGATGCGGCTCTGTTCGGCTTCGTTCGCTACGGGTAACCCGATGGTGACGCTGTGTGGGTAGGGTGCTGCGTCGGCGAGGACGACTTGGTAGCCTTTCAGCCATAAGATTAGTCTGGCGTGATCGAAGGACGAGCCAGGATCGCCTTGGGCGCCCGGCACCCGGGTTGTCGCGTGGATTGACCCGTTTGTGGCTATGATGGCGGCTTTTGCGCCATTCCCCCGGGGCAGTTTCCACATGTATTTGGCCATGATGTCGGGCATATCCGTTGCATAAACGGGAAACGTGAAGAGGTGCAGATCGTGGTGGGAGTCGGGTGGGGTGGTTCCTCCTTCCACGCGCTGCCATTCGATATTGTACCCGGCTTCTTTCAGCCTGCGCTCGACTACGGTCGCCGCGTGATAAGAGTTGCCGGTGGCCGAAAAGTAGTGGATCATCGCCGATGTCATTTAACCCTCACATCTATTAGATATATCTAAATGATGTATCTATTTGATATAAAGGTTTCTGATGAGCAAATGAACAGCAGATGATTGCCGCCATCAAAATAACATCGAATAATTTTCTATATTTTATACATGTTCGTAAAAATTTTTTACTATTTTGGGAAAGTATTTAATATTTATTTCCGACGCTACTACAACTTACTTAGGAGGAGATAAGATCAAAAGAAAACTACCGATAATCGCCGTCGCTTGCATTATGTTGCTGACTACGACATCGATCGTTCAGGCAGGCTCCCCCAGCTTGAACCCGACCCAGGACTCTGATACTACTACCTGCATCGTCGGTTTCAACGACAGTAACAACTTTAGCGCCATGGACGACCAGATCAACACATTTACTTCCCAAAACTGCGCTCAGGTCCTCCAAAAGTACAACGATATTAACGCGATCGAAGTGAAGATACCAAAAACAGCCGTAAAGAGGCTGAAATCGCTAAACAACGTGAAATACGTGGAAAACGACATCATCTTCCACGCCAACCTCGAGCAAGCAGCCCCAATCATCGGCGCCCCCGAAATCTGGGACTGCGGCTATACAGGCAACGGCGTCCGAATAGCCCTCATCGACTCAGGCATCGACGCCAGCCACCCAGATATGAAAGGCAAGATCACCGGATGGATAGACCTAGTCTCAAACAAGACCACCCCATACGATAACTTCGGCCACGGCTCCCACTGCGCAGGCATTATCGCCGGCACCGGCGCCGCATCCAAGGGCAGATATAAGGGCATAGCCCCAGACGCTCAACTCATCGGCATCAAAGTGCTGAACAAAGACGGATCAGGCAGAGAATCAACCATCCTATCCGGCATCGAATATGCTATGAACTCCAACGCAAGCGTGATCTCCATGTCGCTCGGATCCGACGAACACTCCGAAGCAATCCACGCTGCAGTAGAAAAGGCCATCCAGAAGGGCAAGATCGTCGTCTGCGCCGCCGGCAACAGCGGCCCTAACGAATGCACGATCGGCTGCCCAAGCGACGTAAAAGAAGCGATCACAGTCGGCGCGACAGACAAGAACGACAGCATCGCCCAGTTCAGCTCACGAGGCCCTCTAAAGGACGGCACAATCAAGCCCGACATCTGCGCCCCAGGCAAAGACATCGTCTCAATCCGAGCATCAGGCACCAATGACGGCCACGCAATCGACCAATATTACCTATCCATGAGCGGCACCTCCATGGCATGCCCCATGGTCTCCGGCACCGTTGCACTACTAGTACAGAAAAACCCGAAACTCACTCCGGCGAAAGCAAAGGAGATCCTGGAGAAAAGCGCCGAACACCTCGGCTCCACAGTACCTAACAACAACTACGGCTACGGCAGGATCAACGTAAAGAACGCGATCGACTACATGAACGGAAACTTCACCCCAACACCATCGCCAACACCACGCCCGAAAAACCCACCCTACCCAACCCCAACCCCCAAACCATCGCCATGCCCAATATATCCAACCCCAATCAACCCAAACCCCATATACCCTGAACCAGGATACCCCTACCCCACCTATCCAATCCCAGGATACAACCCAGGGCAACCAAGCTACTGCCCCGGATACCCCAACTTTTAAACAGACTGCGACGGCAGTCTGTCTATTTTCTGACAATTGACCCCTGCCATTCAGAACTCAGATTAATCAAAAGTCTTTTACACCAAGAGTAATAACAATACAAATAAAATTATTACTAATTACGCGGTGTTTTATCATGGATCAGGAACCGACGCGCGTCGACGCACCTCAACCGGACAACCCGCCAGGGTCGCTAATGACTTCCGAAAGGTTGGAGCAACAGATCAACTTCCTGATAGAAATCGATCGCCTGAAGCACGTATACCGGCAGACGTACCTGTTGGACAGATCCCGGCATGACAGCGACGTAGAGCACTCATGGCACTTCGCCATCATGGCGCTGGTGTTGTCGGAGTATACGAAGGACTCCGTCGACATATCCAAAGTCATCAGAATGGCGCTGATCCACGATATAGTGGAGATCGACGCGGGCGATGTCATAGTTTACGATCGGAAGACGGACGGCGATCATGTGGCCAAGGAGCGGGCGGCGGCGAAGCGGATATTCGGCCTGCTCCCGATTGATCAGGCCCGAGAACTGAGCGAACTATGGGCGGAATTTGAGCGTCGCGAGACGCCGGAGGCGAAGTTCGCCGCCGCCCTAGACCGATTCGACCCGCTACTCCATAACTTCTACACCGAGGGAAAAGCATGGCAGGAGCACGGTGTCACAGCCGACCAAGTCCTGGAAGTCAACCGCCACATCGGCCAGACCGCCCCAGAGATCTGGAAGAAAGTCCAAGAACTCGTCCAAGAACTCGTAGAAAAAGGACATCTAAAATCAGAATAAATGATACGATTACGATTCCAGTCCGGGCTAGGCACGGCACCAACGCGCGCGCGAGGCATCTCATCTCGCCTAATGACGTGATACTCTATATTGGCTAAACGCGGCGAAAAAATTAACTTTTCGCCGGCGAAAAACGTTTATTTGTATCGGTCCCGGAAGCTGATGTTCTTCGGGTCTTTTTTCGCTGGTTTCGGAGTCTCGTTGGCGTACCCGGCGGCGATGAGCGAGACCAGCGTATATGTGTCCGGAACCTCGAGCAGCGTTCGCACCGCCTCAACATACTCTTTCTTGTCTCCGGCAACCCAGCAGGTCCCGATCCCTTTTGCGGCCGCTGCAGTTATAATGTTCATAGTAGCGGCGCATCCATCCTCAAGATAATATTTCTTGTCCTTCTCGCAAAATATCGCGAAGCACGCGGCGCTATCCTTGATGAATTTGCCGTTATTAGCCATGTTGGCGAGCCTTTCCAGCTGCACTTTGTCCGTCACACAGCCGATCAACCATGGCTGTATATTGATCGCCGTAGGCGCCAGCCTCGCGCAGTCAATGAGATCCGCGAGCACCTCTTCAGGGATGGGCTTATCATTAAACCGTCGGATACTTCTCCGGCCCTTGATGACATCGATCATGTCCATGGGTAGAAGTAAGCCTCATGATTACTTAACATTTGCTTGCCCGCAAAGGAATGGTCGATCAGGCTTTATGTATGGTAGCGGCAAATTTCTCCAGGACCTGGCTATATTTATCTGACTCGACGTCCTTTTCAAAGGTGAATGCCGACGAGACGTACTTCATGCCCTTCCTCTCCAGAGTCTTGCGAATGCGCGAGAGCGCCCGATCGCCTCCTCCAATCGATGTCTCTATCAGGGCCGAGAACGGCTTGCCTTTGCAGTTCGTCAACGTGGACATGAACCTGTCCATGAAAGGCGAAGGCCCGTCAGTCCAGACCGGGGTAGCTACGATAAGAAAGTCGACATCGTCGAGGTCTGACTTGCAGGGCTTAATGTTGGCGTTGATACTGACCAGCGACGAGAGCGATTTGCCCTGGAGCACCGATTCATCAAGGGGCTCTACCCTAACAACATGGCTCGCTCCGATCTTCGTCGCCAGATCGTGCACCACCTTTTCAGTGTGGCCTTCCAGCGAGTAATATGCGATCATGGTCTTCATGATTAGAGTGTCGCCACCCGATGCTAATGAACATCATCACGATTTTTCTTAAGATGCTCATATCCTCTGCAAGATATTTCGCTGATAATGCCATCATCCTCCAGCCTCAGCCCGGATTTGACGGCCTGGCCGACGACGGTGAAGCTGACACCCCGGATATGGTCGATCTCCCGGGGGTTGATAGTGAATAGCAGTTCAAACTCTCCTCCGAAGCAGATCGCCATGTCCATCAACTCATGATGATCACGAGCGACCCTCCTGGCCTCCTCCCGGATAGGCAGTTTATCTGCATACACGAGAAACCCCACCCTGCTCGATATAGAAAGCTCATGGATGGACTTGCCCAGACCGTCACTCACATCCATCATCGCCGTGACGCCCGGATAGCCCGCCAGCGTCATGCCCTCCCCCATACGGGGCTCCGGCCTGAAGAAATGGTGCAGGAGCAGTTTCTTATCCTCCGCGGAAGCTCCTCGACCCTCGACGAGCACCTTATAGGCGGCCGCGGGCGTTCCCAGGCAGCCGGTTACGCAGAGCAGATCGCCTACCTTCGCGCCCGACCGCAACTTGACCATGTCCTTGTTCACCCGACCCATGGCAGTAGTGACGATAGTCAGCTCCTGATGCTGGTCGGTATCGCCGCCCACGATTTCAGTGCCGTAAGTCTTGGCACAGTTCCGCATGCCCCGGGCAATGCCATCAATGAGTTTTACGTCAGTGCTCCCAGGAATCCCAATCGCCGCGACCACGCCGATCGGCCTAGCGCCCATCGCTGCCACATCGCTCAGACTCACCGCCACACTCATCCAGCCTATATCCTCGCCGCTCATCTCCACCGGAAAGTCGGTCACCCGATGCAACATGTCAGTGGTCACGACCAGATAGTCACCGCCATTATCCAACACCGCACAATCATCCCCTAAGTACGGCGATTCAAGTATCTTCGCGATCCTGCTGATAATTCCAATCTCGCCTATATCATTCGCCTTCAATCAATTTCCCTCTGAAGCGGATCGATCAGCGTCGCCCTTACACCGACGAGTGTAGCGTCGATCTCCCTAGATATGAGATCGTAATCGTCCCTACTTAATAATAGGTTTGCCACCGCAATACCGGACCGCCCCAACAAGACGAGGGCGGCCGCTACCAAGTCTTTCGCATCCGCCCCGTCGCTCCAGGCCAATACACAAGCCGTCTTCCCTGCACAGTCGGAAGCCCAGGAGATCATCGATTGACAACCTGAGATATACCGGAAGACCGTGTGTTTTTCGATGCCGGCAGAGGACGGCAAGGCATAGTCGTCAACCAGTTCGAACAAGTGATACGCCGAACTCTGCAATCGCCCGACAGCCATATTCATACCCCAGGCGAGAGACTGTATGTTAAGCGGAGGATCCATAGGTATAGCATCGACCGGGTACCTATGTATCGGCACAGAAGCTTCCACCATGGTATCCCCAAGAATAAAGCCGCACTTCATGTAAAACGCCTCGTTATACGGCATAGGGGATACGGTCAGGGAATCGCACCCGTACTCCATAGCGACCTCCCGGGCATGACGGATCATGCTAACGCCGACGCCCGCCCCGGTATCACCCTCATGAACATATAACAGGCCAATATGGCAGTTCTTCCCGTACCCACCCTCCCTACCGATATACAACTCCATCATTCCCGCGACACGACCATCGATACAGGCCACGTAGGGAAGATGACGCTTCAGCAACATGTTATTCAGGTGAATGGCGCAAGTCTCCACGCTCATCCACGGGCCGCCGAACCCCCAACGCTCCTCTATAGACAGCTGATCATACCCGACATTATACTGTTCCGCTCCGATCACACGGTACCACCGCCGGACATACGACCGATGAATGCCGCAAATAGCAGCGGCGTCATCGAGCCGGGCCAGCCTGATGGTCATTTTATCGTCGCCACGTTGAAACATACATATTGATCTGGCCTGACGGTAAAAATAGTATGGGTTACTGACCTGACGTTTATACCTGAACTGACAGACAAATACGACCGCTTCACCATCCAGACGATTTCAATATGATTTCAGATATGGCGAGACAGCAGACGATCGCTGCGTTATGCCAAACACAGACAAACACAAACGGTTAAAGAACGACTAATGCGTTAAAGACGAGTTGTACCTCCACCATGTTAATGATGGGCGTGTCCCAAATTTTTTGCTGTAAAAAAAAATTGTAGGTCAACCCAAAAGCGTTGGGGGCCAACTGGAATTTTTTTTTACAGCAAAAAATTTGGGACACGCCCTATAGGTATGTTGAATTTGTTTTACTACGATTGGTTCAACACCAGCTTTGTTTAGAATAACTTTTCATTTTACTGGGAAATTGGCGAGATAAGCTTCATATGATCTCGCACCATAAGTCAGGAGGATGAGCGAGAACAGGATCAGGCACGCCAGCATCCATGGTACTATGACTGTCGACCAGCTGGTTAGGCAGATGGGCGGCTGCGCCTTTGGCGCGGGGCGGATTGGGGCTGCGTGCGACATCCTCGAAGAGATGCAGGCGCAGGATGTTCTGAAATTTTTCGGCTTGTCCGGCGCGATGGTGCCCTCGGGGATGAGGAACATCATCTCTGGCATGATTAGGGATGGGTACATCGATGTTCTGGTTACTACGGGGGCCAATATGGTTCACGATATCATTGAAGGTGTCGGCGGTTGTCATGAGAAGGGTAGCGAGACCGCGGACGACATCGAGCTTAAAACCAGGCATATCAACAGGATCTACGATGTCTACCTGAACGAGGATTATTTCGGTTGTCTGGAGACGAAAATGCAGCGGGTATATGAGGGGATGGATCAGAGGACCTACTCTATTCGGGAGTTGATGTCCGAGATCGGAAAAAACATCGACGATAGAAACTCGATCCTGAGATCGGCTTATGAATGTGATGTTCCGGTTTATTGCCCTGCTGTGCAGGATTCGGTGCTCGGACTGCAGGCTTGGCTGTTCAAACAGGCGAACAGGCTGAATGTCGACGCGTTCGGGGATATGCGGGAGTTCATGGACCTGTGTTACGGTGCAAAGCGTACCGGCGCGTTGCTCATTGGCGGGGGCGTGCCCAAAAACTACGTGCTCCAGAGTATGTTGGTGACTCCCCGAGGCGGCTTCGACTACGTGATCCAGATTACCATGGACAGGGCTGAGACCGGCGGTCTGTCGGGCGCCACCCTAGATGAGGCCCGCAGCTGGGGAAAAGTGGGGGAGGACGCAAAGGCCGTGCAGGTGATCTGCGACGCGACGATTGCGCTGCCGATCATGCTGGCGGCAGTAAATGAACGACGCGGGAGGAAATGATGGCATCTGAGGAATACCTGAAAGGATACGTCGAGGGCTTTAAGGAGGCCCTGGCAACGGTGGGCCAGGACTTGCAGGATAACGAGCTCAAGGATTACACGGTCGAGGATTACGGCGAGCTTTACCAGAATATCGCGAAACAGATGGGCGACTGCGTGATCTGCAAGGACATCGGCACGGAAAAAGGCTGTCCCGCGGGCAAAACCATCTGGTGCCCCCGTATCGTCGAGACCCTGGAGGATACTTCGAAGAAATTCGAAATCCAGGCGCCGGACAACGAGCCCGAATCATGAAAGAAACGAAGGAGGATTGTATGAGAGTAAACGGGTTGAACGTGGTCAGCAGCAAAGACCTACCCTGCGGCAACTGCGGCACATGCTGCAATGCCTACGGCCTGGTAGACCTCCACGTCACCGACCTATTCCGGATCTCGGAATACCTCAGTATATCCCCTGAAGAATTTTTCGGACGATACTGCATAATCATCAATGATCAAGACGGCAACACGGCCTTCTCGATGAATATCAACGGAGGGTGCGTGTTCCGCGCCAACGACAGATGCTCGATCTACCCGGTGAGATCGGACACCTGCGCATTGTACCCGTTCAACTATGTCTGCGCGAACCTTTCAACGAAGATCAAAAAAGAGATCGCCTGCTATCCTCAATGCTTCGTACATTCGCTAGACGAAAACATGCTAGTTGTACCGAACATAGAGCGCATGATCGATAGCCGTATCCTGTTTATGGTCAGAGAGATGTACCTAGCAACCTTCGACGGCAGGTTCGATGAAGCGGAAGCAAAGCCGTTTCACCTGAAAGGACTGTCGCTGCTGAAGGACGCCAGAATGCGAGAGATGGTCTACCGGAAGATGATGACCGAGATGATGAAGATCATACCGATGAAGGACGATACCGCGGAGCCAGTGCTCTCCGAAACAGAGATCAGGACGATCTGCGATCAGTTTCGTACATGAACTACCCATCCTTGACAGGGTCGGGGTAGTACCTAGTATTTTAGCGCCCTAGGAGGCGCCTGGGAGGGTCATGCTCGGGGTTGCGTCCGCACCCTTTATTTATCATGACCGCTGTTTACTCATCCGATGAAGTATTTGGTTTCCCCATCGTCTGAAGAGGCTCTCGAGATTCTGCTGGCGAGCCGGAGCTCCGCGAAAAAGAGTATGTCTACAATCATTGGCAGGTGTAAAGTGGAGTATTCGGGCCGGGCAAAGTCGTTCCTGGATTACGGGGATCGGCTGGTCATCATCAAGCCGGACGGGACTATTATGGTGCACGGTGATGCGAAACGGGAGCCGCTCAACTGGCAGCCTCCGGGAACGAAGATCAGTTTTTCGCTGGATGGCGGTCTGGCGGTCAGCGCAAGAAGGACAAGCCCGGTAGAAACTATGCGCCTGCATTTTATGGATATCCATGCTATTAGTGTTTTCCGGCTGGAGGACTATGCTGAACTGAACTTAGTCGGGGAAGAGTCGGAGTTGGTGGACCGGATTGAACGGGATCCCTCTATTATTGAGCCAGGGCTCAGGGTTGTCCGACGGGAAAAAACCACGGATTCGGGTTATATCGACTTGTTCTGTCAGGATTCGACTGGGAACACTGTGATTGTCGAGGTCAAGCGCACGCAGATCTCGCCTTCGGCGGTTCACCAGCTTGAAGCGTACCTGATCGATTTCAGGAAGAAGAGCGGAGGGATGCCGGTTCGGGGCATACTCTGCGCCCCTAAAATTTCGGGGATGGCAAGGACGCTGGCCGGGGAGAAAGGGATCGAATACAGGCAGATAGAGCAGGATTTCGAGTTAAAGGAGCGGAGACAGCGGTCGCTCGACAGCTTCTGCGACCAGAGTATCCCCCAATTCGAACAGCTACCATAAGCGTACGTTTCGTTTTATACCTTTTATATGGAATCGCACTGTTGTAGCGACGAATTGTTAAATGCCTGTAGGCAGTCCTCAGCTTATGCAAGTGATGGGAATTATCTGTGTTATACTGCTACTGATTCCCGTATCTGCGCCAGGGGTGTGTATGCCGTCCCCGGATGTTGAAGCCTGGCTTTTTGATTTGATCGGCGATGTAATCCACGGCCATAAACCTACATTAGATTACGATAATACCCTGCATGCTGAGGCGGCCCATACGTTCGGCGCGACTGACAATGGTAAGGAAGCGCGTGTAAAAAAGGGTGATGTTATCACCGTGCGCCTAGAGGAAAACGACCCGGCGCTGACTTGGCATTTTAAGGGCTTGGAGAGATTTATCCTGATCGATGATACGTCCATGGGCGCATGTCCGACAATACATAGGTTCCGTGTTAAGGCGGCGGGCTCAGGGTTATTGTCATTCGATAAAATTGACAGCAGGGGCAAAGTGGTCGATACTTACCTGCTGCATGTGAAAGTAGGGAAGAACACCGGGCGTGCAGAAGGTTCTCATGTGCCCGATATGACGAAGGTCAGGTTCTTCTCGATTGACTCGGCATCGTTACGGCTTTGCATGGCCAGGCTATTATAGTAGCTGCTCTGCTGCACATAACTGTTATATTTGACGTAGTTCGGTTGCGCGCCTCGGGAATCCTGGTAGGCCCGTTCGGTATAAGCCTCGCTGGCATACTGCAGGCTGGTCGACGCGTAGCCGGCGGCTTC
>DATHCY010000098.1:0-42120 GCA_035319305.1 Methanocella sp. | reverse complement strand
AGAGCGACTGAAAAAGGTGCTGGACGCAGGCAGGGAAGTGCATGTGACCTCTTCGGGCGGTACTGATGTGACCTTCTCTATTGATGGCCGGAAAGCGATGCTGGACGATGGCAACTACCGGTTGCCTGGCATGGGCGGCAACCTCCCGGCCGGGGAGACGTTCATTTCCCCTGTAGTGGGCAGCACTAGGGGCACCATCGTCTTCGATGGCACCATCGACCTGGTTCCGCATGCGATCGTGCCTAAAACGCCCGTTGTACTGACTTTCCCTGACGGGTATATATCCTCTGTTGATGGTGGCGTCGAAGCCGCCGAGCTTTTAAAGGTGATCGAGAATGGGGAAAAGATGGCCCGAGAGCAGGGGTTGCCCGAGCGTGTTAGAAACTGCCGTCACCTCGGAGAACTGGGCATCGGCATCAACTATGCCGCCCGGATGACTGGCAACCTGTTGGAGGATGAGAAGTTGGGCAAAACGGTCCACTTCGCCGTCGGGAGCAACTACGACTATGATGCCGAAGCCACCATTCATCAAGACTGCCTGGTGTTGAAGCCATCGATGTGGATCGATGGGAAGCAAATTATGAAGAATGGTGATCTGCTGGATAACTTTTGATCGCTTAATTGATTGCTCGGGTAGCCTGGCGCAGCGCAGTGTTCGTCTGCCAGGCCACCTGAGCAATCTGTTATGTCTGTTCGTTGATTGTGATCACAGTCTCATAAGCTTAATCTGGTCTTCTTCGATGGTGAGCACGTGGGATTCGTAGCTCGCCGTGGCCGGCGCTTTTCTGACGCGAAATAGCCAGTATAGGTCCATATGCCAGATATCGATCACTCCGGTGGTTAGCTGCTCTATGACGGTGAGAGCATCGTTTCCAATGCTCGAATCGGAGAACGTGATTGTTATTGCAGTGATCCGGGAAAGTGGGCCTAGTAGGCCGTCGAAGATTGCCCGGGCGGAGGGGGCGTTGTCGCACTCGCCCAATCCTGCGAGGTCAAGGAAAGCTCTCCAGTTATGTTTCTTTCTTGAGATGTGGGATTTGATGTCGGCGGCTAGTTTGATGTATCCGCCGATTCTTTCTGGTGAGTAGTGGATCGTGTTTTCCCGGGCTTTGGTGCCTGCCAAGTTCTTCAGCACTATGATGATTCGGCCTTTTCTGAAAGCTTCGAGGGCTGTCTCTCCCAGGACTTTTTTTAGGGTCGCCTCGTCGGAGATGCCTAGTGATGGGGCGAACAGTACTACGCCTTCGCCGGCCTTCAGCGTCTCCTTTACCATGTGGACGAGCATGAGGTCGAATGGCTCTCGGACATCGGCGTTGAAGTGCCATCGATCTCCGGGGGCAAATCCGCCGATCAGGCTGTCCATGTCGGGGATCCCTGTTGTGTCGCCTCTCTGGTGGGAAGTCTGGTGGCCTGTTCCTATGATGTGTATTCCGGCTGCGGTAATGTTGTAGATGTA
The DNA here is from genome assembly GCA_035319305.1 of Methanocella sp. GTDB lineage: Archaea > Halobacteriota > Methanocellia > Methanocellales > Methanocellaceae > Methanocella_A. Next base: position 40,664 of record DATHCY010000098.1, on the reverse strand, counting down.
TCTGCCGCTGAGGTGGCTTTTTCCTCGGAGTTTGGTCACTCCGATGGTTCTGCCGCGCATATTTTGTAGTGTGTCTTTGGCCCACATGGGTCTGATCTCGGTACTGCTCATGTCGATGACTGCGTCTGTCAGGAATCGTTCGGTTGCTTCGCCTCCGTTGCTTTCTGCCGTAAGTAGGGTGGTGCAGCCCACTCTTGATACCCAGGCGCTGAACAGTAGGGTTTTTTTGCGGCGTTCGATCTCGTCGCCTAGAAGCATATTGATGGAGGTGATCGAGTCGACGATTAGGTGATCGATGCTTCTGCGTGTGACTTTCTTTTGGATGCCATCAAAAAAGTCTCCTAGGTATTGCTCGTCTACCATCTGGCCTAGTGAGTAGTCTTGCAGTTCTATGTATCCCTGTTTACTCTTCGGCTCGTAGAACTCCATGTTAACGCCGCCGCTAATTAGGTCTAGGTTATAGAAAGATAGGCTAGATGCGTAGCGGTTGACTTTGTATAGCGGCTCAGCGGTACTGACAAACAGTACCTTTTCTCCGAGGCTTGCGTGGTAAAAGGCGTATTGCAGTGACAGTACGGTTTTGCCTGCCCCTGGGGGGCCTGAAATGAGTACTGTGGATCCTTTCGGTATGCCGCCGCATAGCAGCTCGTTTAGTCCTTCGATCCCTGTACTGACGCTGTCTCTGTTCATGTTCGCCCGCTGTCTCCGTTGTTTGTGCTCTTAATCGCTTTCTTAAGCATTATCTCAAGCAGTTATATATCTATGCTCAAATAACTTATGTGTATACTGGATAAGTGCCTGGGCGACTAAGGACAGGATAATTATTTATATATCTGAACTTATAATTATATATATACAAATATTCAGCCGGGAATGGTGCTATGAAGATCGACAAGATGAATAAGAAGATCCTGAACATTCTGCAGCGCAATGGACGAATGACATACAAGGAAGTGGCCAAGAAGATCGACCGGGCCCAGTCCACGGTCAGGGACCGTATCGGGATCATGGAGGAGGATGGTGTCATCAAGGGATATACGGTTGTCATCAATAAGAAGAAAGCAGGGCTTGACTGTTATGCTATCATCCAGTGCAAGGTCGATCCGGCTTCGCTGGACGATGTGACGCGCAAGCTGCAAAGGGTCGAGAACGTGTTGCAGGTGTACCACACCAGCGGCGAGTACAACATGACCTTTATGATAGCCACCTGCGATTACGATGAGATGAAACGCATCCTGAGTGACAAGGTGGCGTCGCTGGGCATCAGCAATATGGAGAGCAAGATCATTATGGAATCGGTGCGCGAGATGGCGTTCACTGACATCATGTGATCTTTTTGGATCGCTGCCCCCCCTTTTTGTGTTTTTGTGCTACCCTACAAGAAACTGGTAAGTGGGGATTACTCCACAGATACATCGCCAAAGGAGGTACCGGTCAACCCGTGTCTGACACGGCGCGGCGATCATCTGGTGAGGTACCTCGAGTATCTGAGATCAGAAATTTAGATTTCGTGGAGATTATCATACTTGAGTGGGGTCTCGAGTATCTTCCGGGTTGTCAGGATCGTGTTGGTCGCCATGACGCCCTCGATACTGGAGATGTTGCCTATCACTTCTCGCAGCAGGTCCACGTCCTTGGTGCGAAGCTTCAGCATCAGATCGAACGGCTCTAGAGTTTCATGGATCTCTAGCACTTCCCGTTGTGAAAGCAGCTGTTCGATCACTTCTTCCTTCTTCTTGCCCACCATCGCGCTGCGCTCTAGCTCGATTCCCACGAATGCTACGGTATTAAGCTCTATGATCGATGGGTCGAATAAAATAGTGAACCGTTCGATGATTCCGCCATCTTTGAGCCTGCATATGCGCTTGTGGATGGTTGATGGTGATACTTTCAGCTCTTCACCTATGCTTGCCAGAGACGTGTTGCTGTCCTCGCATAGCTTCTTGATGATAAAGAGATCGGTTTCATCTAGATTGCCTTTGAACTTGGAGCTCATAGGATTCACGCCCGCACAGGTAGATTATCATTCTCTATTGCTTGCTATAGCTATATAAATCTTTCTTTGGCGAGTGAAAGAATTGTCATATCGAGCGGTCATTAAATAAATTTTACGAGGCGGGCGGCTAAACCCGTATAGGGCTCGTAGCAAACAGTGCAATACGCTTAGCACCAGGATACAATATTTAACTTTTTATGCTATGGAATTGGTGCTGGGTACATTGACGTACCTCTCGAGGATCCGGTTGGTTGTCAGGATCGTGTTGGTCGCCATGACGCCATCAATAGCGGCTATACTGGTAATGATGCTACGCAGTTTCTCCACATTTCTGGTACGCAGTTTTAGGATGAGGTCAAAGGGGGCAAGGGTCTCATGGATCTCCATTATGTATGGGATATCGGAAAGCGTTTCCAGTACCTCTTCCTTCTTCTTACCCATTAATGCGTCTCTCTCTAGTTCAATGCCAACAAAGGCAACGGTTCGGAGGTTGATGATCGACGGGTCGAATAAAATGGTAAAGCGCTCGATGATATGATTCTCGCGCATCTGATTGATACGCTTATGTACCGTTGATGCAGAAACTCCCAACTCCTGTGCTATGTCGGAGAGCGATGCGCTTGAGTCCTTACAGAGCTTTTCAATGATCTTGATATCCACTGTATCAAGGTCCTTAACCGATTTGTAAGCCATAGTCCTCTATCGATTTTATAATATTGTTATTACTTGCATAGATTAATATTATTAAAATATAAAGCGATAGATATAAGAAAAAATACGAATAGTACCGGCAGAATAATACAGATTCTGTTATTATATCGATCATTTTTCAAAATTTTTCGCGTGGGGATAGGTAGCAAGCGCCAATGATGGGCTTATACCCATCAGCGCACGCCTGTTTTTGCTTTGATAGCTATTGCTTTTATGGGACGGTACCCCGAGATATCCGAACTGGTATAATATAAATCACGAGTTAATTATAAATATAATTTTTGATTTGCACCGAGTTGGCTGAAATTTTTAAGACATAATTGCAGGTTTAATGATCGATATTTAGGATGACGCTCGCTCTATCATGTGGCTTATCAAGTTATCGTCATATGCCTATAGCATAAACATCCGGCGGGCGTTTCTGAACGACGCTTTGAGGGATTCCTGGACATTATCCGTCACTGGCTGCCCATGCCCTGGATATAGCACGGAAACGTCATAACCGGCCAGCTTTTCCAGCGAGCTTAACATGTGCTCTGGATTGCCGCCGATGTCAGTCCGGCCAAAGCTTCCGTTCTCGAAGACAGTATCCCCAGTAATCATGATCCTGGAGGCCGGCTCATACAGGCATATGCTCCCCGGCGTATGCCCAGGTGTATGGATCACCTGCAACCTATAGTCGCCGAGATTGATCTCGTCGCCATCATGGAGGACAATATCGATCTTTAGAGGTGGGGACTTGCTACCGAACATCGCGGCGCAGTTGATACGATCACTTTTGATTAGCGGCATATCCCCTTCGTGCATCGCGACCTTCGCCTCCGTGGCTTCCACGATCTCCGGGACAGCGGCCACATGATCGTAGTGGCAATGGGTCAGGATTACCAGTTCCAGGCTGTCCGGCAGGTTTTTCAGTACTCTCGAACCGTCGATGCCTACGTCCACAAGGGTTTTACGCTTTGCGTCAATTAGATATGCGTTGGAGTCATAGAAGACTCCGTTGACGTTAATCACCTGCATCCGGCAAAGCCCCATAAGGTGTTTATCGCCTTTACTATTAAACTTTCAGGATGAGCAGTCATGTTAATCAGAGACGCAAAAAAGGGGATTACCCAGGAAATACGCGAGGCCTCAAAATACGAAGGGGTCGATGCTGACCTTCTACGAAGCCTCGTCGCTATTGGCCAGGTCGTGATCCCGAAAAACGCAGCCCGGAGCTTCCCTGTAAAGGCTATTGGCAGGCATATGTCCACCAAGATCAATGCGAACGTGGGAACATCAAAGGATTTCGACTACCCTCCAGAGGAAGCCGAAAAAGCCAAGATCGCCGTCATGCACGGTGCTGACGCTGTTATGGACCTTTCAACCGGCGGAGATATCGACGCCGTTCGAGGGAGGCTGGTAAAAGAACTGTCAGTGCCCTTCGGCACGGTGCCCATATACCATGCGGCACGCAAGCGCAAGAATGTCGTGGACATGACGACCGACGACATGTTCAACTCGATCCGGCAGCATGCGAAGGATGGTGTGGACTTCGTCACCGTGCATTGTGGCGTCAACCTGGCATCTCTGGATGGACTCAGAAAGAACCCTCGGCTGATGAACGTCGTCAGCCGAGGAGGCGCCTTTACAGTGGCATGGATGATCCATAACGAGAAGGATAACCCTCTTTACACGGAGTTCGACTACCTGCTGGAGATCGCGGCAGAGCATGAACTGACGCTGAGCCTAGGCGATGGCATGAGACCGGGGTGCATGGCCGACGCGGGCGATCGGGCGCAACACACGGAACTGCTCACTTTGGGCGAACTGGTCGGCAGGTGCCGGGAATATGGTGTCCAATCCCTGGTGGAGGGCCCGGGTCATATGCCTCTTGATGAGGTGGGCATGAGCGTTATGGCGATGAAGAAGCTCACTAGGGACGCGCCCCTGTATCTTCTCGGCCCGCTGGTGACGGACATCGCCCCGGGCTACGACCACATCGTCGGGGCGATTGGCGGGTCGGTCGCCGGTATGTACGGGGCCGATTTCCTCTGCATGGTCACCCCATCAGAGCACTTGGCACTGCCTACAGCCGAAGATATCCGAGAGGGCACGGTCGTGACGAAGATAGCAGCGCATGTTGCTGACACCGTTAAAGAGGGCCAGCGGGCCCGAGCCAGATCACTGGACCTGGAAATGTCGAAAGCACGGGGCAGCCTCGACTGGATAAAGCAGTATGGCACTGCCATAGACGGGGAGCGAGCCAGACACATCCGGGAAACCAGGATGACAAGCAGTGACGCATGTTCTATGTGCGGCGATCTGTGCGCGATCAAAATTGTGAAAGAAGCGCTGAAGGAAAACCGGGAATGAGGGATCAGAGATGAGCGACGCCCTCCTGATAGTCGGCCATGGAAGCAGGGATCCTAGCGCGGATGACATCCTGCCCTACTACGTGGAGCGCCTTTCCCGATCCGGCAGTTTTTCAGAAGTGGCCGCCTGCTACCTCGAAAAGGCGCCTCAGATACCCGATGTGGTCAGGCAGCTGCATGCTGATCGGGTGTTTATCATGCCAATGCTACTGGCGCAGGGCTATCATACCCGAGTCACCATCCCGGAAGAGCTGGGTATATCAATGTGCGAGAGCTTTGCCAGCGGCAGGGAGTTCATCCTTCTAGAGCCGCTGGGGCGATCAGAGCATATCGTCACACTGATTGAAGAACGCGTAGCGCTGGCAACAAAAAAGGATCATTCCTAAGGTCCTAGGCCTTTGTATTTTGACTTAGGCCGGCCGTTGCGCTGGTCCCCATTTTGGCCATTACTGCGCCTTGTCACCAATGCCGTGGACTTTTCCCCACCCATCTTCCCTTTCAGATAGAAGCCTGCCGAAAACAGGGCCAACCCTGAAATCAATACGAGTATGTCATCGACGAGCAGTGACGAGACGATCCTAGATTCGATTATACGGATGATGTCCCTGACGCCATCAGTGCCGGGGATCGAGTTCCAGAAGATCGATTTTATCAGTGGTGGAACCAGCAGGAATATAAAGAGCGCTACAATACAAAAGCTGATGATGATCAGGCCTTCCTCCATCAGTTTTTTAGGCAGAGGCTCCTCCCAATAGGGGAACAGCTGTACTACGGTAAGTACAATAAAAGAGCCGAGCACGATCAGCATCAGAATACCCAGTACCAGGTTCGTCTCAGCGTTAAACAGGCCGCCGAACCTGCCCATGACTCCGGTGTTATACTTGACATGATAAATATTTGACGTGTAAACGTCCAGCATCAGGCTGATAGTGCCCCCTTCATCTAAGTTACCCGTGTCACTTTTACCGAGCGAGATCGGCAGGCTCCCAAAATGGTATGTGAAGATGTCCCCTTGACCATTGTTAAAGAAACTGTTCATTGCTAAATACTGATCATGCAGCGACACTGCCTGATCTGGCTGCGCCGCAATTTCTCCTACGATACCTCGGATGGAGCCATAAGTAGTGATACCATAAGCAGTATAAGTGAGAATAAGTAGCACGGCCGTCAGGCCGGTGAAGAGTAAAAGTCCATATCTGACGCCCGGTTTCATCGTAAACTCTTTTGGCCACCGATTGTATTAATGCTTTATCCTCTCTACCATATTCGTGACGACTCCCACGGCTAAAGCCAGTGTGCTTTCCCACCCCACAGCCTTATCTATCGTAAAATTAGTCGAGAAGGGTATGATATGGCAACTTGCGTTGCCTAATCGCTAACTCTCTTGGTCTCCTCAGTCCTTGTACAGGATGAACATGCTGAGTACTACCAGTATGCCCATAATAACGAATAGCAGTATGGAGGTCGGCGGGATGTTAGCCCCGAATATGCTTATGTTGACGATGATTCCTGCGATAATCACCAGCAGGCCGGCGGCGGCGCCGATGATCTGAGCGATATCGACGTTTATTGTATTCATATTGATGACTCCTTTGAACTTGATGGAGTACGAAGAGCCATTGTCCTTCTGATAATGGGAGTGTACTTCTTCTATCAATTAAAGTATGGTTTTTATTGATATATAGTTTTGCATACGCCTTTTTTAATAAACATCGGCGTACTTAAAGGCTATAAAATTTTAGAAATAGTCCATTAAAACTGGTAAAACGGGAAGCTATAAGCCTCCTATTATAAACGCTGTGAACTACCACACTCTGAAGGGCTGTGGTTTCCTGTTTCATAGAGAAAGGCTTGCCTCCCATGGGTGGTGTAGGCGTAATTCTCCTTCAGGCTAAGGCCGGTTCCCCGCCCTTTACAGCTGCCGGCACCTTGCGCCCTTTTGAGGACGCTTAAAGGCATCGTTGTAACCGTAGGTAGAAAGATATTAAATATTAAAATGGTAGAGGTTAAAGGTTAAAATAATTGATGGAGCCTGAAGGGGTTGGATTCCGCCGTCGCTAAAGCGACCGGGTTTTCTCTACCCTAGGCTCCATTTCTCATAAAATTTACTTCTTGCCTTTCTTCTCGCCGGCCTTCTTCGGAATCTTAAAGAACGACTTGTCGTTCCTCTCGAGTTTCACGAACTGGAGCTGAGCGGTGCCGATCTTCTCGACGTTTGCCTTGAAGATCTTGCCCTTGTTCTTCCTGGCCGCATCTTGAATCCAGGCCGGGGCGTTCTTGGGTACATTGACGAGTTCCCTCTTACCGACGAAGTAGTGGAGCTTCTTGGTCCCCTTCTCACGCAGTACGATGTTGGAGACGCCACGGTTTGCAACCTTGAGAGCTGCATCCCTCGGCTGTGCGCCGCTGAATGTCCCGATTTCCTCGCCCTTTTCGTTTATTAATCCAAAGTTCCTCTTTTCCCTGCCTTCTGTTGCCATGTGTAGTCACTCTTTGCTGTATTATAATTTAATCAACAGAATGAACCGCTAGCATATAAATGTTGTGGTACTTGTACGAATTTTCATCAAAAAATAATATTATTAAATAGCTTTTATCTTTATTGTATCTACTCTAATCAGGTATGCGTTCTCCATATGGTGTAGAAGAATATTATTGTATGTAAATTTCATGAAATTTAAACATTATAGCATTGGTATTGTGAGGCATATAGAGCCATTAAATCTCAATTTTAAGGATGATAAAACAAAATGTTTATATACCAATGTCAAAATCATGTATATAAACATTTCTACATGGGGTTGCCTTTCAAAGCACTGCTACAAAGGCCCAGCTATCGTAAATGCTACCTTTCTGGCGGTTATCGACGACCCTGCCAGTGATGCCCATCGACGCAAACGACTCCGCGAGGAAACCCATCTCCTCCTCATTGTTGACTGTAAAAAGCAAGAAACCGTCGTCGTTTAACATCTTTACAGCCTCTTCGAAGATCTTCCGCCAGATGGGCTTGTTGAACTCATAGATAGTGCCGAGCATAAACCCGACTATCGCACCATATTTTCCAAAACCGTATTTGTTCAACTCCGTCGCATCAACGACCGCTGTACTATCGGGCTCCAAAGCGCCATGAAACAGGCCATTACAGACTGCACACCGGTCATTATCGATGGATAGGACACTACTGAAGGTTTTCCGTAGTGGTATGGTAGACATCCCATTGCCACAACAGATCTCCAGCGCGTCGAGGACGCCCGAGTCCTTGCCCGCCTCCACCGCAGCCTTCTTTACAAGCCGCTCGATCCGCCTGCCGCGCACGTTATTGCGAGCAAATATGGGCGGCTCCCTCTCCTTCGCACAATCACAGAGGACTCCTTCTACAAGGCTTACAGATAGGTATTCCCGCAGAGCAGTCGCGAAGTCCTTGCAGTCGATCTTTATCGATCTCTGTCCAGCAATCGCCCCGGAGCCAGCAACGCCTTGAACAAATGCCTCAGTACGACGGCGCATAACAGGCACATGAGGGTATGGGATAAGAAACCAAAAATCCCCCTCAGGATGCTTATTTTCATAGGCCATGCCCAAGACTGTCCCCGAAGAGTCTTGTAGCAAAAGCGCTGAATTGATCGCATCTGCCGGAAGGCGTCGTAGCTTATCAAGATAGTCGAGAGATTTCAGGTTCATCTCGATACCCTCGAAGCTATGCTCTATTAAAAAGACGTCCTCTCCGGCCTTCATCAGATCATTGAGGAGCATACCAACTAAATCAGTGCAGACCATCATATAGCTTATCCTGAGAGCCTAGGCTGCTGCTCATAATAAGTAAGTACTATCAACGCAATATCACATGTGATCGCTATGGAGATGTTTATTGACGGGAAGGCGACCGTATCGGGCACTGGATCGCGTTTCAACGTGATCAATCCCGCCACGGGAGAAGTGATCGACACCGCTCCCGCAGGCGATGCGGATGACGTACGTAAAGCGGTTGAATCTGCCACGCATGCTTTTAGCCGATGGTCTTCCATGACCGCCAGGGATAGGGGTAAGATCCTATTCAAAGCCGCACAGATCGCCAGAGCGCATACGGCCGACCTGGCAACACTACTCACTACTGAGCAGGGAAAGCCGTTCAAAGAAGCGCGGGATGAAGTCCAGGGCTTTGCCAACGTACTAGAGTATTATGCGGGTATCTCGGCAGGCATGCGCATGGGCCTAGTCCCGATTGCCCACGAGCGCTACGGGGCTGTCATTCGCAAGCCGCTTGGCGTCTGTGGCGCCATCATCCCATGGAACGTACCGGTCATACTCATGAGCTGGAAGGTCGGACCTGCACTGGTATCAGGCAATACCATGGTGCTCAAGCCGGCTAGCTCAGCACCGCTGACATGTCTAAAACTGGCCGGAATAATGAAGGAGGCCGGACTTCCCGACGGAGTCCTGAATATTGTGACCGGACGCGGTGACGTAGTCGGAGAGGAGATCGCCCGGAATCCAGGGATACAAAAGGTATCCTTTACAGGTAAGACCAGCACTGGAAAACGTATCCTGGGCCTCGCATCGGAGGGTCTGAAACGGGTGACACTGGAGATGGGCGGCAGCGACCCGATGATCGTCTGCGATGACGCAAATCTTAAAGCGGCCGTCGAAGGGGCGGTCAGAGGCAGATTTTACAATTGCGGCCAGACTTGCACCGCGGTGAAGCGGCTGTTCGTCTTTGAGTCCGTCGCCGATGAGTATCTACGTGGGCTGATCGCCAAGATCGCGGCGCTCAAGGTTGGCAATGGCATGGCTGAGGGAGTCGATCTCGGTCCGCTGAACAATCGTAAGCAGCTACAGCGGATAGTCTCCGCCATCGATATGGTTCGGGCGAAGGGCGAGGGCAAAATTATCATCGGAGGGGAAGCCCCACAGGGAGAGCCGTACGAATGTGGCTTCTTCTATCTTCCCACGCTTGTGACCGACGTAGCCAAGGATTCGATCTTGATGCGGGAGGAGATATTCGGCCCGGTACTGCCGCTGACCGTGGTCAAAGACTTGGACGATGCCATTGACCAAGCCAACGATACTGTATATGGCCTGGGCTCGTCCATCTGGACCCGTAGCATTGAGCGCGCCACAATCGCCTGCGAGCGTCTGCAGTCAGGAATCACTTGGGTGAACCAGCACACGAAAGTTCCCCCTGACCTGCCTTTCGGTGGCATCAAAGATAGCGGCCTCGGCCGGGAAAACGGGCTTGAGGCTGTCGACCAATACACTGAGGTCAAAAGCGTATTGATCAACCCCTGAAAATTACTACTCCTTCGACTTGGCCATAGCCTTCGTCCTCTCCGATTTTATCGATTCGAAGAACTTGACCAACTCGTTGCTGACCAGCTTTTTATCCTTTTCCGCCGGATACAGGTGGAACTCGCAGTACGGGTCGCCCCGAGCTACGCATTTGGTCTCGGCGCATGCCATGCGGGTATCCTCGTAGATATATTCCCCGAAGGACCTGAATGCACCGCGTGCCGACTCGCAGATGTCCCCTTGGGCCGCCTTCTTTACTGCGATCCGGGCTTCGACAGAATCAGTGCAGATAATTGTGATAGTCTTATTTTCATGGTCGGACGATTTAATAGCAAAGTGTCCGAGGTTGAGGCCGCTCAGGCGGTCGAAATACTTCTTGACCCCGTCTTCTCCATCCTTTATGATCTCCCGAGCAATATACTGGTTGATCTCAGCGATCCGCTCGCTCGCATCAACCGATCTGTTCCATAACCGGTCAAAATGCTCCGTGATCCTGGCGATAGTATCGTGGTGGTTTGTATACACCCCGATGTTCCCGCCTGAAGAAGACATGGCGCTCTCACCCAGCAGGTTAAAGACTACCTCGTCTTCGTTCATGAACATGCGCAGGATGCTCTCGTCCAGCGGATGACGGATTTCCGCCCCGAGCGACTTGAGCGTCTCCACGGTGGCAGCAATATCATCGTATTTTCCACTGATCGTCTTACTACGATCGATCTCAGCGCCACGGATCGATACCAGCATCCGGACTTTCAGCCCCTTTGAGGCTTTGCTCCTGATCTCCGAGGCCAGCGTGCTGAAGCTGTAGATCAGCTGGTCCTGGGTGGTCGCGCAAAACAGGCTGGACTGCGCGTTTGACAGGATCATCCTGATGGCTTTATCGAGCTCAACGTCACCATATATCGGTGTGAGGTGCTCGGGCTTCCGGCCGGTCTCGATCTCCGCCTTTTTCGATGCCATATCAGGCGCATTTCGCCACATGTGCTTAAACATAAGGCTGATCATCTTCGCCAATTCCCTCTGACTGGTCCATATAGCGGATTCGTCGGCGCCTCCAGGCGTAGAGCGTACGAACAACACTTCAGTATCATCTAAGATAACGACCCTAAGGAACGTGCCTTCGTGCTCGCTCAGATCCAGCATTTCAAGGCGATCCATGCTGTCCAGGTGGCGCATGTCAGCCCGGATCGATAGACGCTCCGCCATCTGAAAGGTATCCTTTTCAATAGGCAGCAGGAACTGCGCTTTGACGTTCTTTTTGTTGAGCTGCGCCAGATCCTGCTCGTAGGCAGCCGCAGTCAGGACAAAGCTGCGGTCATTAGTAATGAAATAGCAGGACTTCTGCACTTTGCCCATCATGTTATGAATGAGATCAATAATGGCCCAATGACCGTTATAGAGCCGCACCTTATCCATGCTTTCCTCGTCGGATCCGGGCCCTTTCTCGCTGATCATCCTGGAAAGATCGTTTCCGATGGCTTCAAGGGATCTGATGGACTCCATGCGGTCGTGCAGCAGCTTCTTTAGCACGGTATCAAGCGGTAATGCCTGGTACTTGGCCACCTTCTCCGGGATGATAATGATCAAACCTTTCTCGTGCAGCAGCTTGATTACAGAATAGACATGAGGCCGCGGTATATCGCTGATGTCCGCCAGTACGCTGGCCTTTTGGACGCCCTTCGTTACCAAAGCCAGATACACCTTGGCTTCGTATTCCGTCAGGCCAAACGAAGTCAGCGCATCGACGGCTTTTTTATCGATCTCCATTTACCCACCATCAGGCAGTACTACATCGATGTAGTACTATAATCTACTATCCATGGAATTTCTAGTATAACAACATATCGGTTTTCAAAACCTATTATAGCCAAATTATTAATTGTTATAGGTTTAAAAGACAGTTTAAGGTCAACTGACGATTGTTTTCCTTTAGATTGTTTGTCTTTACACCATTAAACATCAGGACGGCATATGGCGACGGTGCAGTATTTATATACAAAAAGTGTACTATTAACACACATTATAATACGGTCTTTACCAGAAATACGGCCGCTAACAGAGGACGATACCAATGAACTCGATCGAAACGCACGGACTGACCAAGAGGTTTGGCACGCTGGTTGCAGTCAACGATCTCAACCTCAATGTCGAGGAAGGAAAGATCTATGGCTTCCTGGGGCCCAATGGCGCAGGTAAGTCGACGACGATCAGCATGCTGATGGGGTTCGTCAGGCCGAACTCGGGGTCGGGGAAAGTCATGGGATACGATATCCTCAATCAACATTACGAGATCCGGAAACTAACCGGATACCTGCCGGAAAGGCCGGCATTCTATGATAGTATGACCGGCACAGATAACATGACCTATTTCGGGAAGCTGGCCGGGGTCGCCGACCTCAGCAAGTGCGTTCCAGAACTGCTAGCACAGGTAGGGCTGGAAGGTCGCGGCAAAGACAAAGTGAAAACCTATTCCCATGGCATGCGCCAGCGTCTAGGCATCGCAATAACACTACTGGGCAATCCAAAGCTGCTCATCATGGATGAGCCCACCACCGGCCTAGACCCGCAAGGCTCCCACGATATCAGGGAGATCATCAAGAAGCTCAAAGGAGAGCACGTTACCATCTTCCTCTCATCGCACATCCTACACGAGGTGCAAGAGATCGCGGACAATGTGGGCATCATCAAAGACGGGCGGATGATCACGGAGACACCGATCGATAATTTCCTGCGCAGCACCAAGGGTAACATCGCCGTATTCGAGATAAACGCCCCGATGATCGACGACAAATTCGTCGATACCGTCCGCAAAGTCAAAGGTGTAGAGACCGTCAGCCTCCGGGCGGGAAAGCTCTTCCTGAACCTCGATGAGCCCGCAATCGCAGAAGACGTGAATGCCGCACTGGTCGGAGCCGGTTTCCGGGTTAGAGAGATCAAAGAGATAATTCCAACGCTGGAGGACGCGTTCCTCAAGGTTATCGAAGGAAAAAAGGAGGGATAACATGGCGATCACCTCTAAAGAAATACAGACTATCCAGATCATCGCGATCAAAGAATTCAGGGACAATCTCCTCTCAAAGCGATTCCTGATCATCGGTATCGTCTACTTCTTCATAGCTCTGCTGCTCGCGGCGGTTGTCATGCTTTCCTACTTTAGCTATATCGAATATGTCCACAATCCAAACTCCACGGACTTGGCTAAAACACAATCTCAGGCACAGCTAGACAATTTCAAGCCAAGCCAGGTCATAGATTATATAGGCATACTGAATATAGTGCTAGTACTGCTCACGGTGATAGTCTCAGCGGATACGTTATCTAACGAGTTTAAAGATCGCACCATCTACCAACTCATGTCCAAGCCGATCGACAGGAGCTCGATCATCATGGGCAAGTACTTAGGCTGCCTCGGGGTTGTCTCCTCGCTGTTCGTAGGCAGCGCCCTGCTAGCTTATCTGATAGTCGCCGTAGCGACATGGCACATTCCATCAATCTGGGACTTTCTCGCCGTGATCGAAGCTATCATATCAACCGTATTAATCATGGCGGTGTACGTAGCCATCGGCGTGCTTGCATCCTCCCTAACGAAAAACCCGTACCTTTCCATCATCGGTTCCCTACTGGCATGGATCGGCCTCTGGTTCGCGAGTGCCATAGGAAATATGATAGGCGGATTATCTCAGATGGGACAATTCATCGTCGGCACGGACACGTTCAACACTTACCCCATCTACGCGAAGGTACTCGTATGGATCGATCCGCTGAGCCACGGCATCATGGAACAGATCTTGCATCCAGAAAATGGGACAGCGGCTGCAGGAATGCCTATCTGGGCGAACCTGATCTTCCTGCTCGTCTACGCAGTGGTATTACTTATAATTGCATTACTTGCATTCGATTACCGTGATATTTCCGTGTGAACTACCCCGCCCTTTATGGCGGGGCTTCCTGTTTCATTGAAAAGCACTCGCCACATTGATGGTAGGTGCTAATCCCTCCTTCAGGCTCCAGTTTTTCTCCGGCATGGGCCGGTTCCGGTCCCACCTTGATTTTCCTCGCTCCCTGCCCGCCCACTCCCTCACTCAAATATTTTACGATTGTCATCATTCGCAGCCCTTGAGAAGTGACGCTCAAAGGCGTCGCTGTAACCTGGTAGGTAATAAGGGGTTTCCGCGTAAATATTTGATGAGCTAACGTGACTAGGTTCAACGTTGTCCTGGGTAGGCTGGGTTTTCTCTCGCTCTGTGCTCGTTATTGATAAAATATCCAGTACTTGTGGCGTGTAAAGTTTAAAGTTTATTTTAATGGTTGTGTTCGTGGATGTGGTCGTGTTCGTGCTTGTGTACGTGCTGGTGCGTGAGGCTTCCATGTCGGTGCATATGCCTGTGGATCAGGTTGGTTGACATCAGCAGTTCCATATCGTTGACGACGCGGTGAGTGTCTGTGTCTACCTTGATGGTATGGTCCTCGCCGATGACGATGGCCCGGGTGCTGATATGCTCGATGGCGTCGAGGTCGTGGGTGGCCGTGACAATGGTCTTGCCGGCGTGCCCCAGCTCGTGCAGGAACTCGATGAGCCACAGCTGTGTGCGCGGGTCCAGGCCTGCGGTTGGCTCGTCGAGCAGCAGGACGTCGGGGTTTGTGGCCAGTACGGATGCGATGCAGACCTTTTTCTTTTCGCCGCCGCTGAGTGTGTGCGGGGCGCGATCCCGCAGCTTTTCTATGCCGATCATTCCGATGATGTCGTCGACCCTGCGCTTCACCTCTTCCTTCGGTAAATCCAGCTGTAGCGGGCCGAAGGCGATCTCGTCATACACCGTGGATGAGAAAAGCTGGACGTCAGAGTTTTGGAAGACGTAACCCACCTTTTTGCGGAAGTACCTGTTGAACTCGTTATCGTTAAGAGAGTCAAACGCCTCTTCTGTGACCGGGTTGTCAAAAGCATAGAACTCTCCGGACGTAGGGTAGTTCAGGCAGTCCAGGATCGAAAGGAGCGTGCTCTTGCCGCTGCCGTTAGCGCCCATGATAGCTACTTGTTCTCCCGCCCCGATCTTGAGGGTCACATTGCTCAATGCAGTGAGCTTGCCAATATAAGAGAAGGAGACGTCCCTCAGTTCGAAGATCCCGTTCATTATCTCACCTAAATCCTGATGATATTATACGAGAACAGCGCGAGCAGCGTGCTGAAGCCGATCACGCTGACTAGGGCGCAGTAATCTCTATGCTTCATTTTGAAATCGTGCATGATCTTGACATCGCCGTTGAATCCCCTGGACAGCATTGCCTGGTGTACTCGTTGGCTCACGTCGAGCGATTTTACCATGGTATAGCCGATCCGGCCGCCCACCCACTTCTGCTCCTCAAAAGTGCTCATACTCTTGATGGTGCGGCTTTTCTTCGCCAAGTATAGATCGCGGATCATATCCATAAATAGGAAAATATATCGATAGCACATTGCCAGAGTCATGACATATACCCTGGGCACGCCCACCGACCGCAACGATTTAAACAGGTCGTCCTGTCGGGTCGTCAGGAACAGTAGTACCACTGCAGATACGCAGACCGCTACTCGAAGCGTAAATGTTGTAGCCAGTATGAGACCTTGGTGTGTAATGCTAATCGAAGCTGGCAGACCGATCGGTCCGAGGTGGGCATTCTGACCGGGAGAGATGAGCGTTAGCAAAGTGTCTCCTGGTAAGAACACGTTGAACATGATTGGCAGCGTGATAATACCCGAAAAGATAGGTATGAATAGCCAGACTCGCTTGATAAAAAAAGTCACTTCTATACGGCTTAAAACGGCGAACAGCAATGTTAATAAATATACTAGGAGGAGGGCTCGCAGATCTCTGGTTAGGCTGGTCGCTAAGACCAGCGCCATGATGGAGATTAGTTTTACCCTGGGGTCGAGGCTCTGGAGTAAGCCGTTTCTCTTTGTGTAGGACTCGGAGATCATGGTCTCCCTGAAGAATCCGAATACTCCGTCCAGGGTCTTACGTATAAAGTCTTTTTTGCGAGTGGATGCCGTGCGGTAAGGGCATGGGCTGTTCTCCGCGTCTTTCATCCATTCGGGGATCATGCTGGCGCCTTATAGTTCGGGGTTCGGCGATATCGTCGTTAGTTTGACGTGTTTGACCCCTTTAAGGGCCATCATCCGCTCGGCTACTTCTTTGACCTGTTTCCCTTCGCCCTGCAGCATGATAATCTCCAGACAGTTGTCATGGTCCAGGTGGAAATGGACGGTGGATTTAATGATGCTCATGAACTCGTGCTGGATATCGGTCAGGTTACTAACCAGACCACGCTGGTCGTGGTCGTAGATCAGGTTGATGATACCGATACGGTTTCCCTCAACCTCGTTGGTCCACTCGTAGTGGATGATATAGTTCCGGATTGCATCACGGATACCCTCTGACCTCGACGAATAGCCACGCTTCTCGATAATTTGGTCAAAACGGCCCAATAAATTGTCGGGTAAGGATACCCCGATTCGCATAAGTTCCTGGTCCATCATAATCATCTCGACGCGGTTAGTAACATTTTTTCATCTATTATTATTACGTTTGATGTTAAAAACCTTTTGATTTAGGTCCATAGTAGCCATATCTCATATATCAGGATCTCCATCATGTAACGAACGCCAACTCAGAAGAATATTGGAGTCTAATAAATTTCAAATCACATTAACTAAATATATTAATCTTGAGGTGCTAAACTTCTTATGGCCTATATGGTTCAGGAACTTTTTTAGATAGGTCTTTTTATCCCATTGATTGCTAACATTTTTATCGTTTGTATGTATTAGTGTTACGAATCGAAAATATTTTATAACTTTAATCGCCTATTTCCTATGAGGTGTAGTTTATGCATATACCAGATGGCTATCTCGGCCCGTACACATATATCGCCCTGTACATCATTATGATCCCAATCTGGCTTTACGCTGGACGCAAGGTACAGCAAGAGCTAAAATCAAGACACGTACCATACTTGGCATTAGCAGCCGCCTTTTCGTTTGTTATCATGATGTTCAACCTCCCCATCCCCGGAGGCAGCAGCGGCCACGCGGTCGGCAGCGCCCTCATCGCAATAGTGCTAGGCCCCTGGGCTGCCGTCATCTCTGTTTCGATCGCACTGCTTATCCAATGCCTGCTGTTTGGAGACGGCGGCATCACAGCCTTCGGCGCAAACTGCTTCAATATGGCGGTCGTGATCCCCTTCGTCGGCTACACTATATACTGGCTGATCAGCGGCAACTCAGAAATCACCTCATCGCGAAGGATCATCGGGGCAGTACTGGCCGGATACATCGGGCTATCCGTCGCCGCAGGAGTCGCAGGGTTTGAGATGGGCATTCAGCCGATCCTGCACCACGACGCAGCGGGCACACCCCTCTACATGCCCTACGGGCTGAATGTGACAGTGCCGGCAATGCTGACTGAACACATGCTCTTCTTCAGCATCCTGGAAGCGATCGTCACCGGTATAGTATTTATGTACATCCAACGTACTGATCAGACGATATTGTTCGGCTCGAAGAAAGCTAAAAAAACCGTGAACAAAGAAAACCATGTGGTTTCTGAGTGAGGTGCCTCGCATGGACAAAAAAATACTATACCTGATCATAGGGCTGACCGTGCTGGTCATACTGACGCCTATCGGACTGATAGCAAGCGGAACTGCATATGGCGAGTGGAGCGCAGACGAGCTTCAACAGGCGATCGGCTTTGTGCCCTCCGGATTTAGCAACATAGCCGATCTCTGGCACGCCCCACTGCCGGACTACGGACTCCCAGGACAGGGCAATACCTTGACTAATATGGCCCCAGGATACTGGATATCCGCAATAATCGGCGTGATCATCACAGGCGGAATAATATACGTGGCCGGGAAATTCTTAATAAAAAACTCCGATTAAAGTTTAATAAAATTTTTAACATTTTTGGCGTATATCCTACCTTGAGCACGGGCATTAGATGCCCTACCCACGACCTTCAATTGATGAAATTATAAGAGTTCCGTTTGGTTTTAACCCGAATTCCAGGTTTTAGGCGCATAAATGATAAAGCGCAAAAAAACATCTACTGCGCTCGCTCATCCTTCAAAATTGACAAGGTAAAACGTCATGCGTTAATAAGCGCATAACAAAATTACCATAACCCGATTGGCCATTACCCAATATTCCGTTTTCCGTTTATACTAGCCAATATTCCTTTTTGACATGCTACATCTGTAATTTTATGCGCTTAAAACTCCGGAACTCAGGTTTTAATACCAGTTCTATCTCGTTAATCATTGCAACAGGATCTTCCACTAACCTGGAATATGTTTAGGCTAATGACAGCAAAATGGTTGCGGAGCTGCTTCTCATTCCACTGATTACAGAGCGGATCGGCAAAGTCAGAGCCGTCAGGCAACTGAGCTGCTATCGATACCGTTCCCGATCCTGATCGCCGTCACCACTGATATCTGGCTGGCGGGCTTCGCCTATGTCATGCGCATGACGATCATGAACATGGCTAACACGGCCATCTCCAGTTTTAACATGGAGCTGCTCAGCGATCGGTAACGGACGACGGTGAGCAGCCTGACGTCGATGGAGTGGAACGTGTTCCTGGCGATCAGCACATACCTGAGCGGCATCATGATGCCTCGGGCAGTTACCTGTTGCCATGCCTGATCACCTGTATCGTGTATCTCGCGGCTATAGCGTACCACATATTCTTTATTAGGTCGAGTCGAACGCTCGGCGCTGCAGAAAATCATGATCGCCAGGCACATATAAAGAAGGCCGCATATGAAGAAGATGAGGAGGCCGAGAAAACCGGGAGTGTTATTCTATGATCTCATCGATATCCTTCAAGACGGTCCAGTCGTCATTCTCGCCGGATCCATGCGCAACAACCGTGAATGGGACCACTGGGTTGATACCGGAGATCTCGATCAGGGAAAGGTACTTTTTGCCAAACAGCTTCTTCCTCTCTTCATCGCTCAGCTTCAGCTTCTTCCTGTGGCTTGCGATGATCGATGTATTCTCCTCGGGGGTGAGCTTGGGCGTATCGATTATATCCGATACCATCGCGGTAGCCCTGACGATATTCCGGCCGTTGCCGATGGCGAAGAACAACATGTCGCCAGCGTTGACCCTACCGTAGGGAACCCTCTTTCCGAGAGAGCCACGCACGATCATACTACGTTCTCCCGCAAGCAATTCCTTCAGCTCCAGGGATGACTTGGTGATAAATACTATGTGATCCATAGGTTCGATCCTCCTGGCGACATCTCAGATAGCGCCAAGGTATAATATCCTGATGGTATGAGCGCGATGAAAGTAACATATTTTCGTGGGATTGGAGGCTGGCGCAGGCCGTATATTGGATTGAGCGATAAGCCTTATTATAAATCATAGATATTGCATAGGACTGACCGATGTTGTTGGACGCGCTTTGATAGAACTTTCAGGTTCCCGAAATCATGATAGTAAAACTTCCCGTTAAAAATTTCCCCATTAGCCTGTTTACCTGTGTCATGGGGATAGGCAGCCTATCGATCGCATACCAGAGGTATGCGGATATCGTGCGCCTGCCCTTTGTCAGCGATATTCTGCTTGCGGTGGCGTATCTGCTTTTTGTGGTTATCAGCTTGGTCTACTTCAGTAAGCTGATCTCGTGTAGAACTGGAGTCCTCTCGGAATTCGACGATCCGGTAAAGGCCAATTTTTTCGCGGCCATCTCGATCAGCCTGCTGGTGCTCGGCACAGCGACCTTCGCATATCAGCGGCCTGCGGCGCTCGCTCTGTGGGCTGTCGGAGCGGTTCTGCACCTGATCATTTTGATAGTGGTCGCATCCCGGTGGATCGTTCGTGACTTCGAAATTACCCAGCTGAATCCCGCGTGGTTTTTGCCGGCGGCTGGCAACCTCCTGGTGCCGATCATCGGAGTCGAATTCGTAGGGAAAGATATACTATGGTTCTACTTTAGTGTGGGCTTGTTTTTCTGGCTGGCCCTGTTCATCGTCATCTTTTACCGGATCACCTTTCACCGGCGGCTGGCGGAAAAGTTCGTGCCTACCCTGTTCATCATCATCGCCCCACCTGCGCTGGGCTTTATCTCCTATGTAAAGCTGACCGGTACGTTCGACCTCGCAGCTCGCATGCTGCTGAACCTGTCCCTGTTTTTAACGCTATTGCTCCTGTTCATCCTGCCATACTTTTTTAAGGTTAGGTTCTCGATCTCTTGGTGGGCGTATACCTTTCCGCTGTGTGTAGTAACGATCGCTGTCATTCTCGCCTACCATATGTCCGGGACAGTCGCATTCGCCTGGATCTCCACTTTGCTGCTGATCCTCTCGTCGGTCGCCGTGTGCATCGTTTCGCTCAAAACGCTGAGTGCGCTGAAGCGGAATGTTCTTTTCGAAGATTGATAATTATAGAAAATCAGTAAGGTTCCAGTATTTCAGGATTCGCGTCTCATCATCATGGCATAAACCTTTTTATTTCCAGTGCAACACCTTTTCCTCATGACCCGGTTCCTCATCATCTACCATAGCACTACGGGCAATACCAAAGCGATGGCAGAGGCGATAAGGGATGGCGCGCAGTCGTTGCACGTCGACGTCGAACTAATGGAAGCCTTCGACGCAAAGCCAGAAGATATCGCCTCGGCGGACGCAGTAGGTTTTGGTGTCCCTACATTCGACTATCACCCGGCTAGGCCGGTTCTGAGACTGGTGAACGACCTCTTGGAAATAGCTGCAGATGGCAAGATCGCAGTGGTATTCGGCTCATATGGCTGGAGCGGTCAGGGAGTGGTGGTGATTGCAGAAAAACTTCGACAGATTGGCTTCAAGGTAGTCGATCCGGTCACGCGTGCGAAGTACACTCCGAGCGAAAACGAGTTGGAAGGACTGAAGCTGCTGGGCAAGGACGTGGCAGCAATCGTAAAGCATCAGAAACCCACTCTGTCATTGAACGCCTGATCATTTCCTTGCGGACATGACCGCGAAGGTAAAATACTTGTAATATACATCCACATCCCTGAACCCGCATTCTGTGAGCCAGTCGAGGTTATCGGCCAGCTTCGCTGGTACATCCATCTTCATCCTGGAGAAGGCGGCCTCGACCTCGCAGGTCGGTAGGGTGCCGGCCAGTATAGTCTCTTTCCAGTATTGCTGGTACCTGTCCTCGCATCCGGCCGTCGGCCCCAGCACCTGATCGGCGTTGACGAACGTCCCCCCGTCGTTTAGCGCTTGATATATGCGGCGGTATAGCCGTCTTTTCTCACCGTTTTCCAGGTGGTGTATCGAAAGCGACGAGATCACGATGTCGTAGGTCGATTCGAACTCGTAACTGGTATAATCGGCCACAATGTACCTGAAATTACCCCGGCCTTCGAAACGTCGTCTGGCCGCGTTGAGCATTTCTTTGGACAGGTCGACGAGTGTGAATCTGGCTTCAGGGAATTTCATGGAGACATATCTCGTCAGCAAGCCCGTGCCGGCGCCGATATCAAGGATCTCGGGAGTCGGGCTATCTGAGCATGCCAGTTGAGCTGCAATCCCGTAAAAATCGTCGAAGCACGGGATCAGCTGCCTACGCTGGCCGTCGTATTTTTGCGCGATATCGTCAAACGCCTCTTTGATACCTTTAGACATCCAACCATCTTCCGGCGTCATTTTCTTTTTCCATGAGGGCAGGCGTACAGGCACATGCCGCACACGCTCATCTTGCCCTGCTTCTTCATGACATCAAAATACTTTTCACAGCGTGAGGCATCGTACCTCGCTTCCCTCGGATCGCTCTCCAAAAAATTTTTCCCGGTAAACGCCCGGGCAGGGCAGACAGTGACACATTCGCTACAGTCGCCGCATCGCTCTGCCATGGGCGTACCAACGGCCAGCGGAGCATCCGTCAATACCGTGGTAAACCTGGCCCTAGGACCCACTTCCGGCGTCACTAAAAGGCAGCTCTTGCCGATCCAGCCCAAGCCTGCGAGATGGGCCGCCAGCTTGTGGGAGAAGACGGCGCAGATGCGTTCGTTGTCATATCTCTCCGACGCGGGGACCGGGTATGCCATGAATCCCGCCCGCTGCAATGTCCCGGACAGCCTGGAGGCGATCAGGTCGAGCCGGGCGTTGATCACGTCGTAGCAATGGGTCCGATAATTGACAGCCACGGCCAATTTTTCCCGGTCGGGCAGCTGATCTACGATCTCGTCAAAGAGCCGGATGCCGACGGACACTGCTCTAGGGTATTTCGAGAGCTCGGGCCCGCCCTGTCTTACGATCTCATCACGGGCCAGCGCCAAGTCCGCCACCCCGAAAAAGTCTACGCCTTCTAAATCTGCGATCTTCCTGATGTCGCCTTCCAGCACGATAACCCCTCGCAGCTACTTATGCCCCCGACCAGCATTAGCTTTTTTATCCAGGCTCCGGTTTAATAACACAGGCCGTCTGGCTACGGCACGACGCGGGATAGTAGATATCAGTCGCCTTTTCTCCCGTCAATAGCTAAATACCATGAGCCTGAAACATCATACGGGAGCAGGTATGGAACAGTTTGACCTCATCGTCATCGGCTCTGGCGCCGGAGAACTTGTCATGAACGACGCGATCACTGAAGGCCTCAATGTAGCGCTGGTCGATCCAGGTCCGCTAGGAGGCACCTGCTTGAACAACGGGTGTATTCCATCCAAGATGCTGATATATCCGGCCGACGTCATCAGGATGGCACATGATGCGAAAGCCGTAGGCGTACAGGCGATGCTGAAGCCGGACTTCAAGTTTATCATGGACCGCATGCGGTCGTTCGTCGACGGCGAGCGCCGGACGATGGAAGAGGGAGTCCTACGGGCTGATCGGGTGACCTGGATCAAAGAGATCGCGGAGTTCGCCGCGCCTCATACGCTCAAGGCCGGCCGTAAAGAGATTAACGCACCCAAAATCGTAATAGCTTCCGGAGCACGCGCCCTTATACCGCCCCTGCCAGGTTTGCAGGAGACTGGGTACCTGGATAATGTCTCACTCTTACAACTGCGGGATCTTCCCAAGAGCATCATCATTCTAGGCGGCGGCTATATCGGCTGCGAGTACGGTCACTTCTTCTCCGCCATGGGGGCGGAGGTGACCATTGTCGGCCGGCCTCCGATATTGCTCAATAATGAAGACCCTGAAATCAGCGCCATCGTGACCACGGCTATGGCCCGGCACATAAACCTGCGGGTAGGGTACGAGGCGGAGCGGGTGGCCATAGAAGCAGGAAGGAAGATCGTCTACGCCAAAAGCATGAAAGACGGCACCTCGATCCGGTTGGAGGCCGATGAGATCCTGGTGGCCCTAGGCAGGCGATCGAACTCCGACCTGCTGAAGCCGGAGAACGCCGGCATCGAAACGCTGAAAGGCGGCTGGATCAAAGTTGACAGCCACTTGGAGACGAACGTGCCTGGCATATGGGCTATCGGCGATGCTACCGGCAAGCAGATGTTCCGGCATACTGCCAACCACCACGCAACTATTGTAGCGCACAACCTGCTCAGGGACCATAAGCTGATCAACGATGAACACGCGGTGCCCCACGCGGTGTTCTGCCATCCGCAGGTGGCTGCCGTGGGGGTGATTGAGGCCCAAGCGAAAGCTGCAGGGCTGAAGATCATGGTCGGGAGAGCCCGGTACGCCGATGTTGCTAAGGGCGTGGCCATGGCGGAGAACGACGGTATGGTCAAAGTGGTCGTGGAATTCGGGACGGGCAAAATTCTGGGGTGTTCGGTCGTGGGGCCGGAAGCGCCTGATCTGCTGCAGCAGATCGCGTTCCTGATGAACGCAGGGGCGCAGGATTACACCCCTCTCTACTATACACAAGTCATCCATCCGGCCATGAGTGAAGTGATAATCAGGGCATTCTCGAACATACGGCCCGTGGATTAAACCTTCATTTTTCAGCCGCAGAAGTCCTTGATCGTACCTAGGACGATCTCGTAGCACTGCTGTACCGATGCCAAGTCCACCCATTCATCTGTCCCGTGAAGCCCTTCCCCGGCAGGACCGAATACGACTGATGGGATGCCGGCAGCGGCTAGCACAGCTGAGTCCATCCAGCCACCCATGCCTTTGTACCCAGGCTCCTTGCCCATACATGTCGTGGTATGTCTGGCCAGCACTTCGACGATCGGCTCTTTCATCGATGCTTCCAGCGGTCCGCGGAATAACATCGTCTTCAACGATGCGCTGAACGCAGGATCATCCCTACGGATCCGATCGAGCATGGAACGCAGTCCCTCCTCAATGGCTTCGATATCCTCCCCCGGCAGAGTTCGCCGCTCGATGCTCAGCCGGCACGATGCGGGATAGCTGGACAGCTCCTGGCCTCCTTCGATCAATGAGGCATGGACCGACCCGGGCCCAAGCAGCGGGTGACATTCTGAAGCGGCGAGCTGAGACGCCATTGTATCCAGACCTTCTAGGACTTTGCCCATCTTAACGATCGCGTCCACGCCCACGTCCGGCAGCGAGCCATGGGCGGCAAACCCGCGTGTTTCGATCTCGAACCAGGCGAATCCCTTGTGGGCGATGACCAGCTCGAGCCCTGTCGGCTCTCCGACGATGGCGGCATCCGCCTTCCATCTGTGGGCGATCGCATCTGTACCCGCGCTGCCGAACTCCTCATCGGCCACAGCTGTCAGGATTACGTCCCCTTTCAGGCCCGATTTTCCCGCTTCTGCTGTCGCTAGCATGAACGCTGCGAGAGCGCCCTTTGTGTCCAACGCCCCCCTTCCGAAGAGGTGGCCGCCCCTGATATCAGGGTCAAACGGCCGCTTCATCCCCGAGGTGCCGACCGTGTCCATGTGGGCGTTCAGCATCAGGGACCTGCCGCCGCCCGCGCCCCTGGCGATGGCAACGATGTTTGGCCGGCCATCCCTCCCACAGTCTTCCATATACACTTCTAGGCCACAGTTCTTCAGCCAGCCCGCTATGAACGACGCGATCTCTTTCTCTCCGCTCGCCTCGGGAACCAAGTCCGGGTTCACCGAGTTTATCGATACCAGCTTCTTGAGAAGGGCCGTAAGTTCTGTCATATCCGCTTGTGCCATGGTATCCATCCCATTGTATCACGAGATGATAAACCGCGGGCCATTATGAAGCTTACCCTTCTGCACTGGCAAGCGACATCAGGCGGTGATCCGTGCGATAAAAGCTAACTGCTGGCCAGACCTCGCTTTAAAATTGGACCGCGCCCGCCCGGCATTGAGTATCGGGAAACGGCCTCGGATACACAGTCACATCGGGGAATCTTGTGAACATTGAAATTTTTGTAACTTTGTATTCTGATGAAACTATGATGGTTATCGATCTGTAATACGGGGCATCCGCTATTTACCCAGATCAGCTTCTGCATAGGCGCTCCAATTTAGGTGACCATTTCGATCTTCTTCCTGGCGCCCTGCTCGATCCTCAGCGCGATTATCTCGCCGATCAGGATTGATGCTGGGTAGAGTATCTCGATCTCATTGCGCAGGAACCTAGTCATGTTGCGGGCCAGAGTGTGATGTTCCCGCTTGTCTTCCCTCAAGGCGACGCTTGCCAGGTGGTCCAGCGCTTTGATAATACCGTCGATCTCCGTCTTCAGCTGGGCAAGGTCTCGCTTCACTCGGCCTGACATGGTCTGCAGGTAGTGGACCTGCTCGTTGATGTTCTCGTTCGCGATGGTGGCTATGAGCTTCAGCGGGGGCAGGGCGAACTCGTGGTCTTTCTGGTAGTGGGGCTGTAGCAGGCGGAACGCATCCTTCGCCGCATCCCCAACGTAACCCTGAGTGTTCGCTGCGTTCTTCAGGTCATTATACAGGCTTTCGTATTCCTCGTCCAAAACTCCTGGTACTTTCGGCCTCATAATTTACTGAGTGATCCGGTA
Organism: Methanocella sp.; assembly: GCA_035319305.1. Classification (GTDB taxonomy): domain Archaea; phylum Halobacteriota; class Methanocellia; order Methanocellales; family Methanocellaceae; genus Methanocella_A. Next base: position 14,416 of record DATHCY010000098.1, on the reverse strand, counting down.
TTTTTATGAAGTGCATGGCATAGAACACCGGAATAAGTGGAAAAGTGCGAGGATACTTCGCCTATTTTTCAGCGGCGGTCATTGCTTTCTTGTGCCCGTAGACAAAGTAGACGCCAAGGCCGACGACGATCCATGCGACAAACCTGACCCAAGCCGTGATCGGCAACATAGCCATGAGTATAAGGCACAGGATGATCGATATCGGTGCAGTGATAAACAGTCCTGGGCACCGGAAGGGCCTGGAAGCATTCGGCATTCGCACTCGCAGCGCAATCGCTCCCGCCGATGTCGTGATGAACGCAAATAATGTGCCGATGTTGACCAACTCAGCTAGCACATTTACCGGGGCGATGCCGGCGATCACTGCTATGATCGTACCGGCTATGATGGTCACTATATATGGTGTGCCGTAGGACTGGTGTATTTGACACAGGCCGGAAGGGAACAGGCAGTCTCGGGACATTGCGAAGATAATCCTGGTCAGCCCATAGTATAGGACTATCAGCACCGTAGTGATGCCGGAGATCGCCCCTATCCCCACCAGTGCGCTACCCATGTTATAGCCGATGACCCGGAGGGCATAAGTGACAGGCTCGGGGTTGTTGAGCTGGTCGTAGGGTACGACCCCGGTGAGCACAGCCGCAACTGCGACATATAATAGTGTGCATATCAGGATCGATCCTACGATGCCGATCGGCAGATCCTTTCTCGGGTTTCTGGCCTCCTCGGCCGCGGTACATACGGCGTCGAAGCCGATAAAGGCAGTAAAGACGATCGCGGCGCCCGTAAGCATACCGGTTATGCCGAACGGTAACAGCGGGTGCCAGTGATCTGGGCTCACCTTCGGGACTGCAAGCGCCAGAAAGATAAGGATAGCTCCGATCTTCACCAAAACCATGAAATTATTAAATCGGGAGCTCTCTTTGACGCCACGAAATAGTAGCCAGCCGATAAAGATGGCGATCAGTACCGCAGGCATGTTGATGATGCCGCCCTCCGTCAACGGGGTGGTAAAAGCGTGAGGCAGCGCGATGCCTCCAGCCAAGAAAAGGCCGGTCAAATAGGCGGACCATCCCACTGAGACCATGCTGGCCGCGATCAAGTACTCCATCAACATCGACCACCCTACCAGCCACGCCACGATCTCCCCCAGGGCAACATATGCATAGGTATACGTGCTGCCGGTCACCGGTATCATCGATGCCAACTCGGCATAGACCAAGGCGGTGAGGACGCAGGCGAAGCCTGCGATGACGAACGAAAAAATAATGCCGGGGCCGGCATAGCGGGCGGCGGCCACTCCTGTGAGCACGAAGATTCCCGTGCCAACGATACATCCGATGCCGAGCAGGACCAGATCTAACGCGGTCAGCGTCCTCTTCATCTTTCGAGCTTTGGCGCTTTTCTCCACCTCTGCGATGCTTCTGGTCCTAAATATGCCCGAAAGCGCCCTCATAAATAATAATATCATTATAAATTATATAATTGTGCTGCGACCGGATCGTCCTGTATCAGTCTATAGGTCGGGCGATGATGTTCCCAGGGGGCATCAGCCTCTGTCTATGGTAATGCCAGTGTGGTGTGCGATGAGAGCCTGCACCGCGTGCCTAAAAGGGAACATATTTTACCATGTATCGCATAGATTAGCATAGATTTCCATGGCTGAAGAGCTTATCAATGAGATCCTTGTGCCATGCCCCTGCTGTGGCCGGTTGCATAAGGTAGCGGCGAAGGATGCCCGGGAATCCGCACAGATCATGATGCCCTGCGGCGCCATCATCGGCAGCGCCGGGATCGTGCGCAGGATCCTGGATGCGGAAGAGAGGGCGAAGGCCCTCCAAGGCAGGATCTACAGGTTGGAATGACTGTTCCGAATGACTGTTCCATGAAAACCCCCCGGGTTTGTTTGGCACTTAAGTGAATTACCCCGTCTTAAAGGGCTGGGCTTCCCGACTCACGGCCAACAGTCTGCAAACAACAGCGATGCTGAATGTACTAACCATCCACTCAACAGACAAACCGGCATGCCCCATGCCTTCCAACTAGAGACCCATACTATCACTCAAAATGTCCAATGCTGCGTTGAAATCCCTATCCAATCGAACATTACAATACGTACAGAGGTGTATTCTACCCCCAAGTACTTCTTAACATGTTTCCGCAGACAGAACACTTCTGGGTGATGTTCCTGGGATCCACTTTGATTAGTTGTCTACCAGCACTCTCAGCCTCGTAAACAAGCTTACCAAAGAAGCCCCCGCCCCCAACACCTATTATTACGCTTTAGAGTTTTACGTGCTTTGACTGATAGATTTGGAGTTCTTGTAATTGTTATCTCTCAACATTCCAAGTATGACGAGGTCTTCCACAATGATTATGTCATAGTTGTTGATGTAGTGCCTTGAGATTTTGGTGGTTGCGGTTGTCCCATTGATTTGCAATGTATTCGTGCAGTCTCGCCAGTTTTTTCTTGTCTTTAATGTGATTCCTCGTTACATTTTTCTTGTTGACATGTTTTTCTGCTAACGCTTCTCTGCTAACGCTTCTCTGCTAACGCTTTATTTTCTGGATTGATTTATTTAAGTATTTTGGATTCTCAAACTGATTCTGGTTGCTATAGTTGTTGATGTGGTGGATGGGGGTGTGGAGAATGTTTGGGGGTGGGGCGTCTGCACTGTGATGTCGGGCGATAATGGTGCTGGGGCTAACCTTTATATAGTTGGAAGTTATTTTTTGATTGAATTTCAGTCAAAATATTTCAGGTTGAGCGCATGGGGCGAAAAGCGATGGATCCGGAGGTCAGGCGACAGCAGTTCATCAAAGCTGCGGAGGAGCTGTTCCGGGCGAAAGGTTATGATAAAGTGACGATGTCTGAGATCGCTGATAGGGTAGGGGTATCCCATGGTGCATACTTCTATTACTACAAGTCCAAGGAGGAGCTAATGCGGGCGGTGCTAGCTAACAGCGTTATGGAAAATAGGCGATATCTGGAGGCCTTGGCCAGCGCTGGGGAAAAAACTGCTTTGGAGAAGATGCGGACCCTACTCAGCCTGACTATCAGCGCTTTTAGCACTGAGCACGAGTTCATGGATTTCGCCTATGGTTACGGTAACGCGGACATTTTCCGGGAATATACCCTGATGTCTCGGGAAGCGAACGTGCCGCTTTTGGTAGAAATCATAAAGCAGGGTAACAGGGAAGGCTCGTTTCATGTCAGGTACCCGGAGGACACTATGAAGTACCTGTTATTTGTGTTCGAGAACTTGTACGATGTCATCGGCTCGGCTCGGGATGACAGGAAGATCTATGCCAGAAAAATGCGGGCGCTGGAGATCCTGACTGCTAGGGTGCTGGGTATCGGAGAAAACGCATTCAAGCTGACGGATTGAATTTTTTTACCGGGATCAGTAAATGGGAAACATGTTCGAAAATAATTTGATTGAATTTCAGTCAAATAATAAATCGGCAACTGGAGATGAATATTGTGAAAATATTGGTAGTAGGCACAGGAGTCATCGGCACCATATATGGCTGGGCTCTCGCAGAAAGCGGAAACGAAGTCGTACACTACGTGAGGAAAGGGAAGAAAGACGCGTGTAATGGGGGTATCAAAGTACAGATGTTGGATGAGCGGAAAGGCCGCCCGAAGCACGGCAAGTTCACCTACTATCCGGCCTGCGCTGAAGATGTGCCGGAAGACGTCGAGCTGGTCATCGTACCGGTCGGCAGCCACCAGCTTGAGGCTGTGCTGCTCGAACTCTCGCCGAAGCTCGGAAAAGCCCAGTTCCTGATCATGTCCAGTAACTGGCAGGGCACCGATCATATCGATCGGATCCTGTCGCGGGACCGTTACCTGCTAGGATACGCAGACGGAGGTGGCACTTACCGTGAAGGGATGCTGCTTGCCAACTTGGGGCCGAACGTTCACTTGGGCGAGCTGGATGGCCAGAACAGTCAGAGGCTTCAGGGGCTTATAGACCTGTTTAGAAAAGCCGATATGACCCCGGAGGTAGCCGCCAATATTCTCCACTGGCTGTGGGTTCACAACGCGACCAGTGTGGCGATCTGGGCAGGTTTCCAGCAGTATCGGGAGATGAAGCCCTTTCTCAAGGACGGGGCATTGGTCAAGGACTCTTTCCAGGCAACGAAAGAGTGTCTCGATATCTGCAGGAAACGGGGTGTCGACGTCGATCATATCGGCGAGATCAGCTACTTCAAGTATCCGGTCTGGTTACTGGCCCTGATCTTCAAGTTGATTTTCACCTTTAACAAGAGCATGCAGATATACACGGCCCATGCCGCGAGCGAGGCAAGTATGAAGGAGATGAAGGGCAACTTCTTGGCCATATATCATTCTGGAAAGAGCCTGGATATGTCTCTGCCGTACATGGATAAGCTGTATGTGCTGATGGAAAAAGGATAAGTGGGGGTTTTGATATCTCGCGTTTGTCCCCCAGTCATGATGGTCGCCGACCAAACCATGGGTTTCAGTGTATTCTCAGTCATTTCAGGGTTTTGCGGGCTCTGAGCTTTTTTCTTTTAGGTTGACTCCGGTCATCTGCTCCCAGGCAGCCAGGAATGCGGCGCTGGCGATGGCTAGGACTGCAGAGCCGACGTAGGGCAGTAGCATGCTGACCGAGTAGGCGAGGCCTCCGGCTATTGGGCCGATGACCCGGCCGGTGCTGTTGAAGGAGCCGAGGATTCCCATGACTACGCCCTGGTTGTTCCGATCGGTCCGGCTGGAGACCGCCCCGTTGATGGCGGGCATTAGCAGGCCGATCCCGACCGCCATGAGGCAGGCGGCGATTATGGCGGTGACCAGTTCTCCGGCGAGAATCAGGGTGAACGTGCCGGCGGCTAGGGCGATCAGTCCGGTGATGATCGTCCGCTCTTCGCCGATGCGCTTGAGAACTTTATCGACGAGGGCTGCCTGGGTGATGGCGCCCACTAGGCCGAAGAACATGAACGCGATGCCCATTACGTTCGTTCCCGTCAGCATGACCGAGGTCCAGAGCAGGGGCATGGGGGCGGGGACTTCCGAGAGCCCGAATCTGTCCATGGTGAAGTACCCGAAGGTCGCCTCCAGGGAGGCCATCGCCACCATAACGAAGGCCATCATAAGGAAGAAGATCAGCATCTGCGGCTGGAGCCAAGCCACCTTGTCTCCCGTCTTTTCGGGAGCGCGAGCCGGGGCGTCTTCCTTGTGCTCGTTGAGCCAGACTAGGGTGATCGCTGCGGTCACCATTGCTAGCACGGCCGTAGCGAAGAACGGGATCTCCAGCCCCCAGACTGCGAAGATGCTGGCGAGCGCCGGTCCGAAGATCACACCCAGCCCGTTGGCAGCTCCTAGTAGGCCCATCTGTTTCGTCCGGTCACCGGGCTCTGTGTTGTCCGCGATGTATGCCATAGTGGCTGGGAAGATCCCGGCCATCATCAAGCCCGCAAAGGCTTGGGACGCGTATAGCATCCACAGCTGCGTGGACAGGCCAGAGGCTGCGAAGCCTATGCCGAAGCCGATCAGACCGGTGATCATCACTGGCTTGCGGCCGAAGCGATCTGAGATTTTACCCCAGACGGGGGCAAATATCAGTTCCATGGCTGAGAAGACGCCCATTAGCAGGCCTATATCGACTACGGTGCCACTCAGGCCTTTCGCGAAGTAGGGCATGACTGGGACGGTGATGCCGAAGCCCAGCGTGAAAATGAACATAGACAGTAAGAGCACTGTCAATTGCTTACCTTTAAGCTCCATAAGTTCCCCTCGTACATTTATTGACTTACTGTAAGTCAAATTATTATCGGTGATGACTTCTCTCTCGTTAAAACGATCAAAAAGTCAGCCTTTTCAGCGCCTCTGCTTGGCTGACAGGGTATCTTCCCTGAGGCCCAGGCTCCGGGCGATGATAGAGTCCAGCGCCCGCATCTTCCGGTAATAGGACTCAGGACTCAGCGATGCCCGCCTGTGCGCCAGGCTGTCGAAGACTGTGAGGAGCAACTCGACGCACTCCCGGGGGTACGTGACATCGAACAAGCCTTTCCGTACCCCATCCTCGACGATCTCGGCCACCAGCGGTACCAGGAGCTCCTCCGACCGGCACATGTACTCTTCGTGGATCGAGGCATTGCCTTCCTTGTGCAGGTACTTCATCAGTCTATCATTCCTACCCTGGCTGTTGATCGACAGGTCAATGAGCGTTTGAAGCTTCCTGACCGGATCGTCGCCCACCCCATCCAGGAGCTGCATTATATCTTTGAACTGATGCTCGATTGCCGAGTCGATCACAGACCTGTACAGGTCTTCCTTGGACTTAAAGTAGTAGAAGAAAGCCCCGTGGGAAAGCCCGACCTTGCCGGTGATGTCGCTGACCGAGGTCAGATCGTAGCCCTTCTCAGTGAAGAGCTGCTCGGCGGCGTCGACGATCTCTTTTTTACGGATTTCCGGGTCCTTTGCTTTCCTGCCCATATCTACACCGATTATTTTTTGACTTACAGTTAGTCAATTAATAATTCAATACTATTTAAAGATTGCTACAGGTATACAAGCAAGACAAATCTCCAGAGGAAACCGAAATAAAGACCGGAAATTTACGGTCAATCCGAGTAGAGAGCGAGCGAAAACCCACGATTAAAATCGTGGGATAAAGCGAGTCCCCCATCATCCTAATAGTCCATATATCATTGTACGGCATATGGTAGTTGTCTAATCCTTGTCGTATCGGCTGAAAGTGCTATGCGTGCCGGTTAGACTCTGTCATTTGAACTTGACCTGGCTGGTTGCTGCGGGAATGTCCGTAGCGTAAAATTGAACGTTACGGGGAGACCAACAATGGTCGCATTGGGGCGGAATGCATTGGTGAAAGCATAGAAGCCCACGATTTTAATCGTGGGAGCCGTCACAAGAGATCCAAAGGTGAGCGATCACCCCTTACCATTAACCTACAATTAGTCCGCCGACGCTGCCTTAAAATGAGATAAGCAGCCATCATATTCCATACATAGATTACCCACGAACCACCATGCCCTAAAGAGGCTGTAGCTTCCTACCCTGTAGAAAACACTTGCCACCCACGGACGATATAAGCGTGATTCTCCAGGCAATATTCCTCTATTCTACTTCAAGCATACCAGGCCCTCGATAAAACCTATTTTTGATAAGGGGATCGATCCGCAGTCGGGGCTGTTCGTTTAAACTTGATCTTGTCAGGAGCGTCACCTGTGATACAGATATTATGCCAGATCATATCGCCGTGCATTACCCATTGCAGTCTGTAATCCTGAACGGCCTGGATAATCTTATCGACATTCTGATCACGCCCTGCTTCCAGGATACAGATATATACACCTTCTGACATTTATTATTCCAGCGCGCCAATCAAAGCATCTGTCCATTTGTTTTGATTAGTGTGAAACGCCCGTGCCGTACGGACGGTGCCTCTCGAGGCACAGCTACGTCTCTCTTTTAGCAGGAGACGCAATGCGGTTGTGGCCTTATCCAAACAAAAATGGCCACCCTTAACACTATAGAAGAGGAGATATCAATGGCGAGAAAAGCAGGCAAGAAGGTCGACGCCTTCCGCGCAAAGAACTGGTACCAAGTGCTGGCGCCGGCAGAGTTTAACAGGGCGAATATTGGAGAAACTTTAGCAGACGAGCCCGGCAAGATGACGGGCCGGATCATTGAAGTCACCCTCGGCGATGTCACCGGCGACTGGACCAAGCAGAACACCAAGATGATTTTCAGAATCGACGAACTTGGCGGCAACACCGCATACACATCCTATCTCGGCCATGAGCTGACCCGGGACTATATGCGCTCGCTGGTAAAGCGCCGGACGTCAAAGATCGACGCCAACATAGTCGTTACCACCAAGGACGGCTATAAGGTCCGGGTCAAGCCCATTGTGCTCACCGTAAAGCGGGCCCGAACCAGCCAAATCGAGAGCATCCGCAAGATCATGATCGACGTAGTTAATAAGCGCAGCGCTGAACTCAGCTTTACCGAATTTATCAATGAAGTCGTCATAGGCAAGGTCGCCTCAGAGATCTATAAATCAACCAAGAACATTTACCCGCTCCGCAGGGTCGAGATCGGCAAATCTGAACTGGTCTTCAGGCCGTCTGTCGCCGCCACCCCAGCGGCAACAACACCCACAACGGCAGCACCAGCCCCGGAACCCACCGCCCCGGAGCAGGGCGAAGAGCCGGCACCTAATAAAGAGTAAAATATTTCCGAGAGCGAAGCAGCCTGTTACCAGGCTGCCATTATAACTAAGATAACAAACCTTTAAGCTCCCCGCCTCTTGATCTGCGTAAAGCTAATTTTACAATTCTTAAACCTCTGTATGGCCTGTATGGCAGTTTCGCGGACGGCCCGGTCATCGTCGCTCAGAAGCTTCATGAGCGGCTTCACCGCCCGATCGTCGCCGATCTCGCCCAGCGCCCAGGCCGCATCTTTGCGCACAAACCAGAACTGATCCTGCAGGGTTTTGATTAGCAACTCGACCGCCCGAGGATCTTTAAGCATGCCCAGCGCCCTAGCCGCATCTTTACGCACATAGCCCCGACTGTCTCCGAGCATCTTGATCAGAGGCTCGACCGCCTGTCGGTCCCCGATTCGCCCCAGCGACCCGGCCGCGTTCTCCCTAACCACCGGCTCTTCGTCCCCCAGCGCTTCGACCAACGACGGTACAGCACGGCTATCGCCGACCTTCCCCAGAAGATCGGCCGCGTTCTCCCGCTCGTCCGAGTCCTGGCTTTTAAGACGAGGTATAAGATGCCCGGTCATATTCTGGAGAGCGATCTTCGCGTTATTTCGTACGTCGCCATCCTCATCCTTGAGCGCCCGGAAAAGCGCATCCACCGCTCGGATATCGCCAATCTCGCCTAGAGCAAGGACCGCGTCTTCCCGGACCAGCTTTCCTGAGTCGTTCATCGCCTTGACCAGCACATCCACCGCCCGGTAGTCCCGGAGCTTTCCCAGCGATCCCGCCGAGCTTCTACGGACCATCCAGGACTCATCCTGAAGCGACCGGATCAGTAGCTCGGTCGCTCGGGTATCCCCGATCAGGCCCAGAGACTCTGCGGCCGCCGCTCTGACGATCTGCTCCACGTCCTTAGCCAGCAGCAGAATGAGCACGTCAAAAGCCCGACGATCGACGAATTTTCCCAACGCGAAAGCAGCGTCCCTTCGTGCATATGGATCGTGGGACATAGACTGCTTTACGATGTCATCAAAGGTTACCTGTGCCAGAGTGAGAACACTACTATTAGGCGCTATCTCGGGCTCTGCGGCAGGAGCGCTCGCGGGCGGCCGGAAGAAGATTTTCAACTTTTTTAGTGCCATGGCGGATGACATCCTGACAGCCTCATCTGTATCCGCAGTTGCAGCGTTTAACGCCGAGGCTATCCGGGTGTCTCCAATTTTACCCAGCGCCCTAGCCGCCTCACGTCTGACCCGCACATCGGTGTCACGCAGACTGTTCCCGAGAGGTACAACCGCCCTGCTATCTCCGATCATTCCAAGAACCTCGATGGCCGCTCGTCTAACGCCAGGCTGCGGGTGTCGGAGAGCCCCGAGAAGCAGATCAACCGCCGGCTCGCCGATCTGGACAGCTGCCTGGATTGCCTCCCTGCGGACTATAACATCGGAGTCGCCCATCGCTTCAATCAGTCGGTTTATCGCCCTGGGATCGCCCATGTCTCCCAGCGCCCGAGCAGCCCCTTTACGTATATGCGAATCCGGAGATGTCTTTAGGATCAGCATCAGGCGCTCTATGTCTGCTATGGCTACTGATGCATTCTTCCTCCCAGCAGAAGAGTCTGACGATTCACCGGAATTGGCTGTCACACAAAATACCTATATAATAATCATTTAAGCGCCAGATAAATAGATTTTGTTGTTTATATGAAATTAGAATTCTGAGATCGCTGCGCTTTTCTGATTGCCAATGTTCTCGTATTCACTGTGATGGTTGTATCATAGGCGATCGTGCGATCCGCCCATTTGCCCGGTCTCCCGTAGGGTAGCAGGAAACATCAACAAGACAACCGACGATTCAGATGCGTCCAGATCTGGCCAGATCGAGAAAAACCTCGACCATCTTCGGATCGAACTGGGTGCCTGCGCCTCGCTGGATCTCTTTCAGCGCGGTTTCCCGGCTCATGCCTTTACGGTATGGCCGGTCGGCGATCATCGCATCATAGGCGTCCGCCACCGAGAGGATCCGGCACTCGATTGGAATGTCCTCGCCTGACAGGCCTGCAGGGTAGCCGGTACCATCATATCGCTCATGGTGGGAGCGTATAAGGTGGGCGATCGTGTGGACGATGGCAGAATGGCTCACGATGTTGGCGCCGATCTCCACGTGCGATCTCATGATGATCCACTCCTGATCGTCTAGCGCTCCAGGCTTCATCACGACCGAGTCGGGGACGCCGATCTTGCCGATGTCGTGCAGCCGGGCCAGCAGCTTTAGATCGCTCTGGACCTCGTCAGAGAGGCCAATGACCCGTGCCATCTGATCGACGATCGCGGTCAGTGCTTTAGTATGGCCGTGATCGAGATAGTCCCTCTCTGAAAGTCCAAGGAGGATCATATCGATGGACTTCGATCTGGTGAAATCATCGTGCTTCAGCTTGTTCTCATACATCATCCTATCGGCCCGCTTATAGGTGTTGAAGGCGCTCTCGCCGCTGTATGATGTGGCGATCCCTGCGGACATGCTGACGATAGCATTAGGCACTAGGTTATTGTGATCCCGGATCGCTCCCTTAAGTTGCTCCAGCTTCCGGCTCGCCTTCTGCTCGTCACATCCGGGCAGGATCGCACAGAATTCATCACCGCCAATTCGGCATACTGTCCCGGTATCTGAGAAAACGCCGGCCAGTATCTGTCCTGTGACGGCGATGCGCTGATCGCCGGCAGCATGACCCAGCGTATCATTGATCAGCTTTAGACCGTCGACATCTACAGATACAAAACTGATCGGGGCTGGAAAAGCCCCGCCATCGACGCGATCCAACTCCTGCTCGAAAAAGGCCCGGTTATACAATCCGGTAAGCCCATCTCGAAAGCTCATCGCTTCCAGCTTGATCTCGCTCCGTTTCAGCTCTTCCAGCACAAGATTACACTCATGGATGAACTTCCCCTGCCGGAGGTTCTGGACCGCCAGACAGGACACCTTATCCAGGATCATCCTATAAGTGGCAATGATCTGATTAAACTGATATTCGCCCATCAGGGGCAGGCCGATGATCATGCCCTTAAGCTCTCCGGACGGTATCCCGGCTTCCCTTATTAAGCCTTCGATCTTCTTCAGATCGAGGGTTTCGCCTATCTGTACCTGGCCGATTATCCAGCATCCGACCGGCTGCCCGTTGACAAGCACCGGCAAGGCAACCTCTCGCAGTCCCGTGACGGGACATGTGCACCATGCTTTGCTCTTATAGGCGATCGCACGCAGGGCCAGATCGGAAATACATCCCTTGCAGCGCTCGGCAACGACGGTGCTGGTGCCAGATATCACAGTGCATAGGCGCGCGAAATTGCTCCCTCGGTCCATCGGAATCCCATCGGGATCCACCATGATGGAGGCGACCCCGAAAGCCGAAGATATAGTCTCCTGCAGCTCCTGAAACCCCGAGTCTTTGATCATGTCCTTGAAGTCGATGGGCGAGACATCAACCTGAGGGCTGGTGAGAGCAAGGATCCGACGTTGCAGCTCGGCCTGGGCAAACCTGCTGTCTGTGATGTCCCTCAACAGGATAACGCATGCGAAGATCGTGCCGGAGCTGTCTCGTCGGGGCGTCAGGGTAGCCATAGACAGGATGCCTCTTCCATCGTCGGTCACCGTAGACAGCTCGATGCCGGACCCCTCGGGAGGATTGCTGGCGAATACCAGATTTCTCAGTTTCGTCAGGTTATCCGCGCCGGCAAGGATCTTCGAAACGTCGAAACCCATCAGATCGCTGTCCTTGTACCCGTACTTGTCGTAAAATGCCTGGTTGGCATACACTATAAAGCCGTTCCGATCGATCATCAGAATGCTTTCGCAGAGGTTTTTCGCAAAATATGTGATCTTTCCGATCTCTCCGGAAATCAGGGCCCCGGCATGCCGTAAACGTGATCCAGATATACACCGGTTAATGGCTTCCAGCATACCCGTAGCGCTGCCGTTGAGGGGGCCGACATGCATCAGCGCTCCGGAAAGTACATACTTGATACCCTCGACGGGCATGCTCTCATCCCCAGGATTGGAGAGCATGAGCACAGGTATGTGGGTACGGGAATTTTTAATAAATGCGCTGGCAGCTACGGCATTCATGTCGCTGCCTAGTAATATCGCGTCAAAGTCGTTTTCAGACGACAGCAGCTTCGTGGCCGCCGGGACGTCCACCGCATGAACAGGATAGATGGTTGACCTGGAGAAGATATCGCGTGCCAGGGAATATTCCAGAGGGTCTTTTACGATGAGCAGCACTTTGCCTTTCGAGAAGGGTATAGCAAATCACCACCAGTCAGTATCTCCTTATTTATCTGTCAGCCAGTCCATCGTTTTGTCGGCGGGGGTTGACATTAACATTAGGGCTTTCAATGTGCCGGACGCCTCGTCCCGCACCTGCGGGCTGATATCGCGCAGGCATGCTTTAAGCGCATCTATCGATCGTGAGTCCCCTATTTTACCTAGTGATCGAACTACTTTCAACCGGATCTGAGCGTTTTTATCGGATAGCGCTTGTATAAGCGGAACTACTGCAGACGGCGATTTTATCGTGCCCAGCAGGTCGATGGCGTTCTCGCGGGCAACTACATCCCGGTCGCCGAGTATTTCGATGAGACGAGGCACGGATCGATCGCTGCCGATCCGTCCCAGCATCCTGACAGCTTCCCGCCGCTCATTTGCGTCCTCACTCCGCATCTGGAACAGCAGCGTCTCTTCGAGGGATGCCAGTCCTGTCCTCGCACCACGGACGACCGCAGGGTCGGTGCTGTGCAGCGCTGTGATCAGCGGGTCTATAGCCTTGACATCCCCAATTTCGCCCAGTGATACCGCAGCATATTCTTTTACCTCGCGGTCCCAGTCGCCCATGGTACGTATCAGGGCGTCTACAGCTCGAATATCGCCGATCTCGCCGAGGGAAGCTGCTGCCCGTTTACGCACTTGTGCTGACTCGTCCTGGAGCGCCAGCACAAGTGCCGCCGTAGCCCGCCGATCACGCATCTCCCCAAGCGCGCTGGCTATTGCCTGGCGGACGTTTTCGTCAGCGCCCCTGAATGCAACTACAAGTGCGTCGATGGATTGGGGATCCCCGATCTGTCCTAGTTTCGCCACAGCCTCCACGCGGGCCGCATCGTTCGTGCTGGAAAGCTGCGTGATCAGTGTAGAGATCTGCGAAAGATCAGTTGGTGCGTGCGCCTGTATCTTCGCATCGGGAAGAGGGGATGTGGCTTTAGGAGGTTTGGTTCTCGAGTCGAGCTTCCGGAGCGCCCCTGAAGCCGCCCGGCACACGCCTTCGTCCGTGTCGGCCTGGGCTGCTCGTAGGATCTCGCGACAGCTTTCATCGCCGATCCTGGATAGCGCCCAGACCGCTTCCCTGCGCACCCTTGGATCGGTATCCGCCGTTGCTATCTTCACCGGCTCTATGGCCGCCGGATCCTGGATTCGTCCGAGAGCACAGACCGCTTCCCGCCTCACGTACCACCCTTCACCATGTAGCAGCCTGATCAGGGGCTGTACCGCCCTAGAATCGCCGATCCACCCGAGCGACTCAGCAGCATTCCGCTGCTTATACCCCGTCCGGTCCTGCAGCGAGTCTATCAATGCATCAATAGCAGGCCTGCCGATCTTGCCCAGGGCCATTGATGCTTCCCGACGCACCGCTAAGCTCGGATCATTCATAGCGTTGATCAGCGCAGCTATCGCCGATTGTTCTCCCAACTCGCCCAGCTGCCACGCTGCCGCGCTGCGTCGAGATTCGTCGGCGCCTTTTATGAGATCAGAGATTAGGATATCGATGTTAGAGGATGCCATAGTGACCGGTACATAAACGCTGATAACATAAGGTTTGGTTTTAAGCCAAATAAATAATTTTTCTTATTTTATTATAATTAAAAAAAGCTAATTTCCATGATGAAATGCCGTCCGACCGGTTACTTTCATCCCCAATTCCGCTTCCCTGCCCTTTTCGATAAGCTCTCTCACTCTCCTGCCACCCTTCCGGCCTCCGGCCCTCCCGCCCTTATGGCCGATCGTTTTGTAAAACTCGCGAGTGTGTCTTTGCGGTCTTCCGGCCGCCCCGCTGTCCAGCTTCGCGCACGCTGATGTCTCGATTCCGTTCCATTTAATCGCCCGGGGTTGCTCCACGTTAGGATTGATGAGCCTGCCTCAAGTTATTGACGACACTAAATCCGACATGA
>DATHCY010000097.1:0-5321 GCA_035319305.1 Methanocella sp. | reverse complement strand
AAGCAGGAAGCACAACGAACTTCGTACTCACCGCCGAAAACAGCTACGCGGTTGGCAAAGATATGCAACTCCTCATCAGCGACATTCCCCCCGGCTGGAACGTTGACACCGACAACGGAACCGAATTCTACATCCCCGCCGGAAAAACAGCGAGCACAGACCTTAATGTATATATCCCCAAAGATACCGCCCCCGGGAACTATACAATCAACGCGACGCTCAACGGCTCAGATACCAAACCAGCCGGCATCACGCTAAAAGTCAGGGTGGAAGGAACACCATATTACGACGCGATCATAATGAACTCCAATCGAACCCCGGAAGGATACCCAGAATACAACCTATCCCCAGGGGAACCGCTGACCATCCCAGTTCGAGTATATAACAGCTGGAAGTTCCCTATAACTATTCAAGCGAACGCGGAGATCGGCGAAAACTGGCCATATTACCTAGATGGCATCCCCGGAGGCCGGATCAGAATCGAACCCGGCAAAGCCTCAGAGTTCTACGTTAAAACCGCCGTCCCCAACAGCTCATATGGTAACTACACCGCAAGAGTACACCTAGAGTCGACAGACCAAGACCTGACGCTTACCGGCCAGATCATGGTGCCATCACCCACACCTAAACCTGAATCGACCGCTACGAATACCGGCTGGACCGGCCCGGCCATTACCGGCCTCACCACAGGGGCCATATTAATCACCCTTGGCGCTTCAATTTTGAGAAAACTCAGAAAATAATGCTTAATGAGCGCGTCGGAACTGGAAGATACCAATGTTTCAACGTTCCACGTGCACCACGCGATCCCCAAATGCGTTTTCTCATGGTACCACGAGAAACCCAGAAGTGTACACCCCCGATTTCAAGCCCGATCAACGCTGTCAAGGGTCACACTATCGATATTAGCGTTAATGATCACATCGAACGGGACTTTGTCCTCCCATCCAGCCTTGGCAAACATATCCATGAAGCAGACGCCGATCACCCTGCCATCAGGCTTCATGATCCCCCCAATGACCCGGTTGGTGCCATCCACACCCAGCGAGCACGAAGGCATAGAAATGCCGCCCAACACTACCACAAAGTCAGCACCCCACGGATCCACAGCCCCACCCACCTGCATGCCAACACCATCGACATACCAAATGCTCCTTGCATCATCTATGATCCCATCCGGCACCAGGATCATGCCAGGCCGAACATCCCGGATCGCATAAGCAAACAACTCTACAAAGGGCACACAGGTACCCACACATCCGATGAAAGCAACACGATGACCGGACTGCAGCCCAAGACGGCCCACCATGGTAGACTTGAATAAACGCAACAAACCGGACAAACCCCGGGAAGTTTCAATCGTCTTTTTTGTCATAGCAACACAATTACTCTATTTTCTTCAATTCTCTAATATTGATGACTGCCGCCAGCGGCAGTATCCTAGTGTTGATACCCAACTCACCGAAAGCTGCAAACGGATTGATACCGGAGTACTCCACAATACCGCACCTGCCCGGCTCCACCGGCAATCCATAGAGCGGCCTGACGATCTCGCAGCCCGACAGTACGCCAGTAAACCCTGCCGCCCTCATCTGATCGATAAGCTGACCGGCTTTCTTGGCTGCCGCCACCGGGACCTCCCTCATGTTGGCGAGAACGTCGCCCGTACCCGTACCAAGCAGCCTAATCACCCCGGTCATCCTCCGCGACGTGAACACACTCATAGGATTGATCGAAGTACCGCTATAATCGATCACATCGGTGAATCGACGCACCTTGCCATCCTGAAACCGGAGTATCCCACCGTATTTCAGGTTTACCGGTATGCCATGTTTCAATAACACGCCGTCAAGTGTGATGCTGCAGACGCTGGCAAACGCCACCTGCCCCTCAGGAACATCATTCTCCAGGACCTCCTCCCCCTCATCCACGATCTTGACCTTCGGACTGATCGCATAACCAGATGCCACCACCTGCTTCATCGCGTTCTCTGCCTCCTCAAAC
This sequence comes from Methanocella sp., assembly GCA_035319305.1. Classification (GTDB taxonomy): domain Archaea; phylum Halobacteriota; class Methanocellia; order Methanocellales; family Methanocellaceae; genus Methanocella_A. Next base: position 3,317 of record DATHCY010000097.1, on the reverse strand, counting down.
CGATCCTTAGGTATATAGCAGATATTGACCGCAACATCGCCAGTATCCGTGGCCGGATCGTACGTGGTCATCAGTTCGATCTCCTTAATCCTCGTGGAGACGAAGCCGATGCGGTCACTGACCAGCGCCAGCTTCAGCTCATCCTCACCCTGTGACGTGAGCACCCTACCAAGGTAACCATGTTTCCTAGTAAAACCGTTCTCATCAAGCATACGCAGATGATAACGTACGGCCCGCTCGCCAAGATTATACCCCCTACGGTTCATTTCCTCAGCGATCTTCCTCGCCCCCATCTCCCCGGTCGACTCGCTCAGGATCCTCAATATCTCGATGAGCTTGCGCTGTGTCTCTGCATCGGGCATTTCTATACTCCTGCAAGGTTTCAAATGGCCGTTTCCTCCTTTATATTTTGCTATCCCGGAAGCACAGTATACGTAAAAGCCATCTTCAGAACGCTAACGGACGATTCCACCGGGTGAATCAACCAACCCCGTGCTCCGATCTACCCAAGTCCCCGGTTTTTTGTTAACAGCTACCATATGCAAAAACTATAATACCATTTACGCCACGCGTTTATGAAAACTACATTAAGTCTCATCATGCTACCAATTGGTCATATCTCGTATCATATTAATTCTAGAAATGAAGTCATAGCCTGGCGATTCGTAAAATTCATGTAGTCAAATCGAAAACTAAGGATCTATCCACTATAATATTCTCCCGCGGGTACCACAAAAACACAAAACACTTTTTTAGAGTTACACGAATTGCTATGTATCTAAACTCACGGCAAAACACAAGTTTGATTAAAGGCCGGGCGATCTCGCGTCTATTTACGCAGCATCGCCTGTACGAACCCAAGGAATGGTGGTGACGGGCGTTCAGGCCTGGACTTGAACTCCGGGTGGAACTGGGTGCTCAGGAAGAACTTGTGGCCCGGAAGTTCAGCGATCTCCATGCGGTTATCATTTTTCGCCGAGAAGATCAGCCCATGGTCCTCAATGGTGTCGATCAGATCGGGGTTCACCTCATACCGGTGTCTATGCCGCTCACAGATCTTCGTCGCGCCATAGAGCTTATGAGCCAGCGTGTTATCCTTGACCCAGGCATTCAGTTCCCCCAACCGCATAGTACCGCCCAGCTTCTTGATGTCCTTCTGCTCCGGCAGGAGGTCGATCACATGCGTGCCCGATGCCGACAACTCGCTGCTCGTTGCATCCGGGAAGCCGGCTACATGCCGGGAAAACTCGATCACTGCCAACTGGAAGCCAAAGCACAAGCCCAGATAGGGCACGTTATGCTCCCGAGCGTACTGGATGGCCTTGATGTTGCCCTCGATTCCCCTCACGCCGAAGCCTCCGGGCACCAGGATGCCGTCCACGTCCTTGAAAAAAGGGGATAGATCAGCCGCTTTCTCCACATCCTCGGACTCGATCCACCTGATGTTCACCTTGCACCCGGCAGAGGTGCCCGCGTGCTTCAGCGCCTCCTTGACGCTCAGGTAGACGTCTTCAATGCCGTACTTGCTGACAATGGCCACTGTGACGATCCTGTCCGCCTCCTCAAGTTTATGCACCATCTGGGCCCAAGACTGGTTGTCCTCCCGGATCGCCAAGTTCATATGCTTCATCAAGTAGTCAGCCAAGCCCTCCTGTTCCATCTGTAGGGGTACCGCATAGATGTCGCTCGCATCATGGGCGCTGATCACCGCCACTTCCGGCACATCGCAGAACAGCGAGATCTTGCCCTTGGTCGACTTCTCCAGCCTCGACCTGCACCGGCCGACGATGATATCCGGCTTAACCCCCAACTCCCGCAGCTCCTTCACCGAATGCTGGGTCGGCTTTGTCTTCTGGTCGCCCATCGTATCCATAGGCACCAGGGTTACATGGATGAGCGCCATATCCTCTTCCTTCTCCTCAGCGCGCATCTGACGGATCGCCTCGATGAAAGGCATGCTCTCGATATCGCCCACCGTACCGCCCACCTCGATCAGACAAACCTCGGCACCGCTATCCCTAGCTACACGCCTGATACGCTCTTTGATTTCGTTAGTAATATGGGGGATGATCTGGACAGTTTTTCCTAGATAGTCGCCCCGACGCTCCTTCTCAATGACCGTCTTATAAATCTTGCCTGTTGTTATATTGTGATCGGATGTAAGGTTAATATCCATGAACCTCTCGTAGTTGCCTAAGTCCAAGTCAGCCTCGCCACCGTCCTTCAGAACGTAAACCTCGCCATGCTGGAATGGGCTCATAGTACCCGCATCGATATTGATGTATGGGTCGATCTTGATAGCCGTCACCCGATAGCCCTTATTTTTGAGTATCCTACCGGTTGAAGCCGAGGTAATTCCCTTACCAAGACCGCTCATGACACCACCCGTTACAACTACGTACTTCATGAAAACCATCCGATCGTAATGTGAACTTTATTATCCGGACTGATGATATAGTTACTGATAAAGCCTTCGGCTGTTTATGAGAACTGATCCGGCGCATAAGGGCTATTGGCCGCCTGCTATTTATCCGCGCCGAGCGGACGCGCCACAATAAAACAGAGCGGGGCCTTCACGAAACGTCATCGTTGCCGATAACTTTTCCCTTCCGCTCTCGGTATGGAATTATAAATAAATATCGACGCATGGAATTGAGAGGTAAAATTCCCCAATGGCTAAAGCCATCGGACCCCTTTACCCATACATAGCTCGATTGCCGTGATGCTACCGCCTCGGCCTATGCGGTTCCCCGCTCACCTGAGCTCTGGCGGAAGCAGGTTCGGTATACCATCATGGATCGGGTAGTTTTCATCACACTTTACGCAGTGAAGAGCGCCCTCGAGAACTTCGCTGCTATCCTCTTTTTCGATCCGGAGATCGAGGTCACCCTTGCATACGGGGCAGCAGAGAATTTTCATTAGATCCTTCTTCATCTGTCCGATCTCCTGCGAAGGTCGATAATCTCATTCAGGCTAGGACCCGTGGATAGAAGGGTAAATGGGATCCCCGTATCCTCCTCCGCCTGTCGGACGAAGTCCTTGACCCTGTCGGAGAGACAGTCCCAGTCGGTGATGCTCTTACATGCCGGGTCGATCCGGTCCAGGCCGGTGATCGCCCCCTGGGTCGCGCCATTGATCATCGCCGAATATTTCGCCATATCCCGGTCCCAGTAGCCGATCCTTCTCGCCCGGCCGGTGACCGTGCCAAACTCTGCGATATCGCGGCTCTGCGCGTCTTCCCTAGTCATCTCGGTGGGAAAGGGCCCTTCGCCGACCCGAGTCGGGAAAGCCTTGAAGACAACGACCACTTCATCGAT
>DATHCY010000096.1:0-7613 GCA_035319305.1 Methanocella sp. | reverse complement strand
TCAATAATCTGAACATGAGCCAGTTGAACGATATTTTCTTCACGGGCAACATCACGAACTGGAGTCAGCTCACGAATGGTGTGGTAACCGGACCCATCCATGTCTACGCGGTAAATACTTTGGGCTCTAGCGTCGCGTGGCAGTTCGATCATGATGTTAATACTGGTGGTGTGGCAAACTTCATAAATCAGGATAATATCAACAAGTCTCAGGCCACTATCATGTCGAGGGTTATAGATGACCCGGATGGCATCAGCATCGGCTCGCTTGGATATATGAACTCCAGTTATAAGGCCGTCCGTGTCAATGGTGTCAGCCCTTCGAAGGCTACAGTGCAGGGCGCCACTTATCCGATCAGGCTGCAGCTGTATCTGATCACGAATGGCGTGCCAAACGGGCTGTCGACGGACTTTATTAACTATGTGTTGAGTAGGGACGGCCAGAAGCTGGTTGAGAACGCGGGTTTGGTCCCGATTATATAGAGGTGATCTTGGTGAAGATAAAATACAAGCTGATTACCGCTTTCCTGCTGATTATAATGATCTTCGTGGTCGAAGGCCTGTATGTGAGCCTGTCGATCTCGACTATCAATACGATGGAGTCGAGCGTAAATAACAGTTTCAGGATCTACCAGGACTCGGTCAATTATGAAAAGGGTAGTGTTCAGGTCGAAAATGGCGTGTTCCTGTACCTGCATAACAACACGGAGATGGGTGATGGACGGATCTTTGAAGGTCAAAGCATGATGAAAGATAGTCGGAACGACCTTAATAGTGTGCTGACCGATCCCGTGATGCTGTCGGATCTTTCCGAGATGGAACAGCTGGAAATACAGGTGAACCAGGCGGCTGCCGATGCGATGACCACTTTTGACGACCATGATTCCGATGATCTGGTGGACCAGAAGCTTAACACACTGGACTCCAAGTCTGATGCTTTGAACCTTCGGGCTCACGCTTTCGTCCAGCGCACTAACGATAATGTCACGACTTCTATGCAAGAGTCTGAGTCCTATGGGGGCAATGCGATTATAATCATATATATGTCGATCATCGTCTCAGTCATTGTCTCAGTTATTCTCGCCACGATCGTATCGACCATGATCACCAAGCCGATCAGATCGCTGATGGAAGTGTCCAATAAGATCAGTTGGGGTGATATGAATGTCGATATTAACGTTGTGTCCAAAGATGAGATTGGCGACCTGGCTAAGTCGTTTAACCGGATGAAGAATGCTTTCAAGGTCATGGATGATCTCGCTAACGGCGAATCTTCGGTTTCTAACGATCCCCTTTCGAGTGAGGGGATCACAATAATAGAGGCTGGGAGGTAGTATTACTGAGTCTGATTGATTCCATTATATTGGCACTTTCCGAGGATATGGGTCCTGCGGCGAGTCCCTTTTGCCGGAAGGTCTGTGCCAGCATCCGGAAAGACCCTAAAACGATCTCCGCTGCTGATATCGATATGTTTGCCACTGTTGCGTGCGCGATGGCTAAACATAGCTTGGGTGAAGCCGGGGCGAACCGGTTGTATCACAGGCTGTTGGCACTGAAAAAGTAGGCGAAATTACCGGGGCTTTAGCCCCATTTTTTCTTTTGATAAGGTCGAGACGGGTATTTCTTTTGGACCTCTAATTTATTTGACTATGATTAGTCCCTTTGGGTGGCATGGCTCGGCAGTCGATCGTTTGTTGTATTGATATGATTGCTTTGATGTAGTGCGATGACATAGCATGATCGTTTGCTGAGCAGAAGGTACAAAGTTAAATCGAATGCGCTGCATGTTGTATTAAAATTGTCTGGTGTGGCTGAGAAAACATGTTTGTACTGTTTTATCGAGTAGTGTGAGGAATACAAAGGAATTGCGGAAGGCTATTATATAGCTATCGGTAATACTAACTTTAGGTAGGGGCAGTATCGTGGTAACTATATGTCAGCCATGAGAAAGAGGATGGGTAAGCGGTCTTATAGCGGGAAGCGAGGCCTGATGGCCTTGAAGCGTTCTGAGATGGGGTGCAGATTTAGGTGGGCTGAAGGCGCGGTGAACTTCTCGGAAAGGGGAGTGTGTGTGCGAGATGGAGGTCCGCATGCTTTGGCCGTGGGAGGGTGTCACAATAGTTTCGCAGAGCACAAGGGTAAACTATATTATAATATGAGTCCAGTTAATAGGCAATCGTTTAATATGGGGTCAGTTAACAGATGATTGGTTTTTAAGTTGATTGAATGTACTGCCGATGATTTAAGCTTTTTATTTGTATCAAAAAATGTAATAAATTTACATAAAAAAGCTTAAATATCGTTATATTAATACATTTATGTCAGCGCCTAAGGAGTAAATCACTTATGATGCATGTAAAAGGACATGTGATCAGTTACCTACCATCGTTCCTCGTAGAAAAATTTGGCAGGTATGGAATGGATATGTGGATGTATTCGTTGTCAAAACAAGCGTATGATATCTATAGTGATGGTGTAGATAAGAATGGGTGGTATCCTTTGGATGTTGCATTGACTTCGCCGATGGATATTGTATGTGAAACTTTTTATCATAACAGCCTGCGAGGCGCCATCGAGTTCGGTCGATATGTGGCCGATAAAGAAAGGAGCTGGGAGGTCCGATTTTTCCCTATAGGACGAAGCCTCCAGAGTAAACTAAAAAAGGCGTGCATCACGCTGCAATCCCACTACGATTCAGCGACGATCATATCAGGTACCGTGAATGACGATAGCGCAGTGATCCAAGTAACCCATTTTCCGGAGAACAACGAGATTTTAGAGGTAATCAATGCCGGCTGGATCCAGAGAACGCTGGGACAGGACGGCCGCCACCAGGTCGCCATCGAATTAAAAGCACAACCCGAAAATAGTTCCAATCTAGTATACCTAGTAAAGTTAAAAAAGCCAGAGCAGGAGGTTATTAGGACAAATATGAAAATGAAAAAGTATCTCGGCTTCTTATATTAGGAAGGACGACACATAGTTTAAGACCTGTAAGCGCATAAGTGGATTAATTGTTAACGGAGCATGCCACGATGCGCAGGAACGTCCCGACGGGAATCGGCGCGGCGATCAAAGGCCAGAACAGATCGTACGACCGATCTTTATCCATGTATGCCTGCAAGAATGGCGATGCCGTCAGACGTAACCATGATATAGAGGATATCCGTCAGCCTTATTTTCACGACGGCGACCGTATCGTACATTCCCGTGCCTACGCCAGGTACATCGATAAGACCCAGGTGTTCTACCTAGTAAAGAACGACCACATCACCCACCGGGTGCTACACGTACAACTGGTCTCCAGGATCGCCAGGCTGATCGGGCGATCGCTGCAACTCAACGAGGACCTGATCGAGGCGATCGCCCTAGGCCATGATATCGGCCACGCGCCCTACGGACACGACGGCGAGAAATTTTTATCCGACTGCTGCCATAGATATGGCATAGGGGGCTTTCACCATAACGCCCACAGCGTCCAAGCGCTGGACCGCATCGAAAGCCTGAACCTCACCCTCCAGGTGCTGGACGGCATCCTGGCCCACAACGGAGAAGCCCACGATTTCATCGTCCATACCATGCCGGACAAAAGCTGGGACATGCTGGACCTCGAGGTCGAGGAGTGTATGAGCCAGCACTATGGCCACTCAGGCATCTTGCCCATGACCCTCGAGGGCTGCGTAGTGAGGATCTCCGATACCATTAGCTACCTAGGCAGGGATATCGAGGATGCGATCATCCTCGGGTTGATCAGCCGAGAAGACACCCCAAGAGAATGTACTGAGGTACTGGGCGGCACAAACCGGGACATCGTAAACAACCTGGTCGTGGACGTCATCGAAAATAGCTACAACATGGATTTCATCGCCCTCAGCCGTGAAACTTCTGAGGCGATGAAAGCCCTGAAGGAGTTCAACTACAGGTGCATCTACTCGAACCCAGGTATCAAGGGCCAGTCGGCCAAGATAGAAAACATGTTTGGGATGATGTTCGACGAGCTATACCGGGACGTCATAGGAAAGGGCATGTGCTCAAAGATCTATACGAACTACGCCAGGGTGATGGACCCCGGACGGCTGGAGGCTTACTGGAGCAGTGCTACAGAAGCAGGAATAGTGCGGGACTTTATAGCTGGCATGACCGACGATTATTTCAACGATGCGTTCGGGGAACTGTTCCTGCCACAGAAAACCGCAAGGTATTAATCGGCCTGTCAGCCTGATTTGCGGGCGGTCACTAGGAAAATAGTAAACTCTCTGATCTGTTTGTTATCAACCGGTTTAGCCATAACGGCCGCAGTTCTATCTCTGATTTCATCGAAGCCGGCACCGGCTATCGCTTGTCGTAGCTCAGATCGGTCAAAACCGTCGTGGAATACACCTGTGTGGTCTTCGTGGAATTCCCCCTCGTCGAGATCAAGGTCCGCGATGGCGATACGCCCGGAAGGGGCCAGAACTTTGTATAGCTGTTCCAGAAGCGGCCTGATTTCCCTAATATGGTGCAGGGACATGCTGCTGACGACGAGATGGTACTGTCCTTCGATGCGATCGCCCTTCTCGATATCCAGATAACGCGCTTTCACGCCCGGAATCTTCAAAGCCCTTATCTTTTCGCACATGACATCAAGCATTCCCTGCGCGCTGTCAACACCCGTGACCGTACGTACGTAAGGTTGCAGGTTAAGTGCAAGCAGCCCTGTACCGCAGCCGAAATCCAGAAGATCCATCTCAGGGGACAAGCTGACATCCTCTTGAATGGCCCTGGCAATGTCGCCTGCCAGCTTTACACGCGGGCCAGTGTCCCACGAGGCCGCTGCCTTATTGAAATCCCTTTTAGTTTTCGCACTGTCCTGATGCACGGCATATCAGATCCGATTTAAAAATGGCACCTCATTCAACTTTAAACTTGTTACGCTCTCACCAAGCGCGATAGCACCTGCACCTTGATCAGATCGTTGACAGACAGAGCGAAGACGAAGTACCAGGCGATCACCAGCAGCACATCTGCTGCAGGTATCGGGGTAAGTCCCGGTATGCCCAGTATAGAGATGACTGCTGTGACGATCATGTCCCCGGCGATCGCCAGCAGCAGTATGTTACTCGGCCTAGACCTCCAGAAATAGCCTTTTTCCCGGACGACGAAGATGGTAAACATGCCCCCGAAGATCAGCATGCATAACACGAACGTGTGCAGCCCGGTCGCCTCGCCGAGCCTGAGGTACCTGAGACCGATAAACAGCAGCCCGAACGATTCAGCCACTATCAACAGGCCCAACGATATAGAGATTTGGGCTAGCGCCGCCAGGTCCCATTTCTCCGGCCGAAGACCGGGCCTGGCATTATCGGTGGACAGGGATATGGTCACAAAATCGACCAAGAAGAGCATCAGGACGATCTCGTAGGCGCTGATGACATAGATCCCTGTAAGGAGATACGATAGCACCAGGAATACCACGATCTCGAACGTTTTGATGATCTTATTCATGATCCAGGTTGCGATCCTCAGGTGGATCTCCCTGCCAATCTTCACCAGTTCCATGATCTCGGACAAGCCTTCGTGTGTCAGAACGGCGCTCGCGGCGCCTTTTGCGATATCAGTAGCGTTGCTCACGGCGATCCCCACCTCCGCCTGCCGCAACGCCGGGGCGTCGTTCACCCCGTCCCCTGTCATCCCCACGATATGTCCCGTCTGCTGCAAGCTTTTCACGATGGCATATTTATCCTCGGGGAATACCCCTGCAAAGCCATCGCTGTGCTCGATCATCGATTTCAATTCAAGATTGCCGTCTTTCGCTTCCATCAGCCGAGGCATCCCTAAAACGTCGCCCATCAAGCCCGCCTGCCTCGCCACTTCTCTGGCCACCGGCAGCGCATCGCCGGTTAGCATCTTCGTCGATACTCCGAAACGTCTCAGCTCCGCGATCAACCCGGCCGACTCCGGTCTGGGAGCGTCATAGAGCGCCGCCACCCCGGCAAGCGCCATTTTCTGACCTTCAAGCCCGGTAGCAACAGCGATTGTCCTGCAGCCCTTGTTCGCAAATAGGCCGAGTTCCTCTTCAAGTGCCACTATGCTATTGCTATCGTATCCGCACAAAGATGCGATCATAGCTACCGAGCCTTTAGCCACCCTCGTCCGTTTCCCGTTTTTCTCCACCGTGGCCTCGGTCCTTCTCCGGGACGGATCGAACGGCAGGAAAGCCATCCGAGTATACTCTCCTATGCCCAGCTTTTTTCGCTCTGCAGCCGCGAGAAACGCCAGATCAATAGGGTCCTGGTTGGCCTCCTGCGAAGCCAGCGCGCCACAGATAAGCACGTCGTCGTCCGTAAACCCGTCAAAGGCCTTTACTTCGGTCACGGAGAGCTTGTTTGAGGTGATGGTCCCCGTCTTATCCACACATAAAACGTCCATCATGGCCGCATCCTGCGACGCGCTCAGCCTCGTCACCAAGACACCTTTTCTGGATAGCTCCCTCGAACCCAGCGCCATGGTCACCGTAAACATCGTCGGCAGCGCCACAGGTATTGACGATACCAACAACACCAACAATAGAGGAAGGATGTCCAGAAGGTTGACCCCCCTTATCCAAGAGACAGCGACTGCGATGGAGAGGAGTGCTACGACCAGCGATAGCAGCCACATGAGCAAGCTGGCGATGACCTCTTCCACGTACAGGCGGGGTCTTGCTACGCGGACCAGCTCCGCAGTCCTGCCGAAATAGGTCCTGATGCCCGTAGATACAGTCACGCAGGTGACTTCCCCATTGCGGACGACGGAGCCGGAGTACAAGACATCTCCCCGCTTCTTCCCTACCGCATACGATTCCCCTGTCAAGGCGGATTGGTCCACCTCTGCACCGCCCTCGATTACCTTAAGATCGGCGGGGACATAATCGCCGGACCTCACCCTGACCACATCCCCCGGCGCCAAGTTTCTGGCCGGTACCTCCGACCATCTGCCATCCCTGAGCACCCTGGCCTGAACGTTCAGCTTCCACTTCAGCGATTCAACCGCCCGGGCAGCCTGCCGCTCCTGGATGAAGCCCAGGACCGCGTTCATAACCAGAAGGACGGCTATGACAACTAGGTCCACGTACCGATGCAGAATATAGGAAAGCGCGATGGTGATCTCGAGCATCCACGGGGTCATGCCCCAGAACCGTTTCGCAAACCCCAGCAACGCGCTCCCCTTTTTTTCGGTCACCTCATTGTAGCCGAACTCCAAGAGCTTCCTTTTTACGCTTTCAGACGACAACCCCTTATCTGCATTCACATCGAGCCTGCCCAGCACATCCCCTATAGGAAGCTTTTCGTATTCTTCCGTGAGCGATTTCTGGCGGTCTGCCATATCAGTTTTCTCCGGGCAAATCCTTTCAAAGTCCTGTTGCTACGATTTGCCCTGTTGCTACGATTTGCATTAGTTACGATTAATATGATGTGTCACTTATTTTTTATTTGCTATGTGATGGGCGATGTCTTACGATGTCGGGGCTGTGGGGTAGAGAAAGCCCACCGGCTTTAGCCGTGGGATGAATCTACCCCTCGAATCCTCTTATCGAAAAAGATTATATAGTTGGCAAATGTATAACATTCTAATGGTTAGTAACAGGTGGACTTA
>DATHCY010000095.1:0-9437 GCA_035319305.1 Methanocella sp. | reverse complement strand
GACCATCCTAGGGGTCATCATCTCCCTGCCCATGGGCTTCTTGATGGCAAGAAATACCGCGCCGGGGACCGTTGTATATCACGTAACTAGGTTTCTCGTCACCTTTTTCAGGACAGCCCCTAGTATGGTCTGGGCCCTAATATTCGTGGTGTCATTCGGCATAGGAGCGGTACCTGGCATCCTGGGCCTCACTATAAGTACGATAGGCATGCTCAGCAAGTTCTATTCCGAAGCGATAGAGAGCATCGATCCCAAGCCAGTAGAGGCGCTAAATGCGACCGGAGGTCATGGTCTATCGGTAATCCGCCACGCGATCATCCCACAGGTGACCCCAATATTCACCAGCTATACACTATATACACTGGACTCAAACATCAGAGGGGCGGTACTAATGGGGCTTGTAGGCGCTGGCGGCATAGGCGGCCAGCTGCTTATTCAGATGAACAGGTTCAATTACCAGAATGTATCGACTATACTGATCATGATCGTCGTCCTGGTGGCACTGATTAACCGGACCTCAGCGTACCTGAGGAAGGGCATCATAGAAGGCACGATATTCAAAGATTCGCGAAGATATCTCGACTACGCCATCGTTATCATCGGTGGCGTTGTATGCGTGGCATTCCTGCTGGTGACGCAATCCGACATCGACTGGGGATTGTTCATCACAGGATGGGGAAAGACCGTATGGATGCTCGGCAAATTTTCCACGATCAGTTTCACGTATTTCGATTCATCAATAGATTTGATGAAAGAGACCATTATGATGGCCATTGCCGGCTCGGTCATAGCGATCATAATTGCAATACCGCTGGGGATAGCGATGGCCAGAAATCTAAATAAAAACATGATCGTTGCCAACAGCTTAAGGGAGATATGCAACATGTTCCGGGCGATACCTGAGATGGTGTTAGCCATCTTTTTCGTCGCGGCGGTAGGAATGGGACCGTTCGCCGGCGTGATCGCTATAGCACTGCACTCCGCAGGCGTGCTGGGGGAGTTCTATGCAGGAGCCATCGAGAATATCGACTCCAAGCCCGTCGAAGCCATCGAGGCGACCGGCGCCAGCTTCGCACAGCGGATCCGGCACGCGATCTTTCCCCAAATATGGCCGATAGTCAACAGCAACAACCTGTACATTTTGGACCGTAACATACGAGACTCGACCATCCTCGGCATGGTCGGCGCGGGCGGTATCGGGATCCTGCTATCCCAGACCTTCCGCATGTTCTACCTCGAAGACGCGGTACAGATCATCATCGTCATGGTCGTGACCATAGCAATCATCGACTCTCTGTCGGCTTACATCAGAAAGAGGTTAGTGTGAACTACCACGATAGGATTGAGGCACGATAAGAGGATCGCCACATTAGATCTATAGAGACGCACGGCTCCCATATATGGCCCTATATTTTATCGAGATTAAAAATATCATCAGATTTTCCGTACAATAAGATGACAGTACAAGGATATATCCGCTTGACGCGGCGCTATATGTAATCCCTGTTCTGCATTGCCGTTTCCCTGAAATGTCAGGAGATGAAATCTTGGATAAAAATATTATCAACCTGTTATCTGCCATCGGAATGATCTTGATTATAGCCGTATCGATCTCCGGCTGCACCGGTTCCGCGAGCACAAATGCAACCTCTATACCGGCGCAGGCCTCGAATCCAAATACGATACGCATCGGCATCTCTCCCAGCGACACGCAGAACGTCATAAACGCGTATACCCCGCTGAAGGACTACCTGCAAAAAGAGACTGGGTATGACATCGAACTCGATAAATGCATAGATGACAGTGTAGTATTTAACGAGATGCAATCCAAAAAGATCGAGGTCGCGTTCACAGGCCCGATCGCCTATGGAAGCTCCTATACGGCGGCAGGATATGGAGATCCATCGACCCGTGGAAAGGGCGAGGCGTTCGGCATAGGTGTAGATGAGAACGGCAACACCACCCGGTACGCATACATCGTCAGCACCCCTGAGGTCGCCCAGGCACTAGGAATCACTACTCCGCTCCGGGGCAAGGAGGGAATGACCACCCTTAAAGCCGATCTTGAAGGCCATAAAAATGAGTATAGTTTTAAATGGGGCGACACGTCGTCATCCTATGCATTCGGCATGCAGCGTCTCACCATGGATGATGTGGGCATGAAACTCTCGGACTTGACGACCAAGACCGGTTTCGCCTCCAGCCAGGTATCCGCAGTCACCGGAGTCAGCGAGAATACCACAGATATCAGCACCGTCTCCAGCGTGATCTTCGATAATTTGACGTCCGGCGGAGCGATCAACTCATCGAACGTGAAGATACTCTGGATCTCGGATCCGGTTCAAAATCCCCCGGTATACTACAGGAGCGACCTGCCCCAGGATGTCAAGGACAAACTAGAAAACGCGATCCTGAACGCCCCGGCGGAAGTCATCAAGCCGACCGGCATATCCCATTACAAGTCGTGCGATAACAGCACATACGCAGACATGCCAGCGATCGCCACGAGACTGGGAAAGATTGCGAGCATCGGGGAGTAAGCCAAGAGGATGCCAAGCATAATAGCTGCTGATTCGACGCCAGCCTGCAGGCAATCCGTGCAGCCACCGATGGGCTTTCTCTACCCATGGCCCCATTGTCGTAAACAGGACACACATTCCAGTTGTACGATGAGCGAGGAAAAGGTGAGCGTCGGGCTGAACGTCGGTTATTGATATCAGGCACTGATCGATCGGCGCATCAAATCAATCCCCAAGGGCTTCAAGTGTATGATCAATAGTAGTTCTCCGTACAGCCCTATAGACTATTGAGGTTAAAGATATCCCATTTTCCCTATAATTCCAATTGGGAGTCTTACCGGGGTATATTTGCTTGATGCAGAAAACCACTCAGCCCTGTCCTGCTTTGCAACTCCCGGTTGACCCCGCGGGATAAAACCATACTCAAGATAATCAGCTTGATGAACTCCCCACCCGCTTGGCTGCAGGCTTCAACCCTATAGCCTATATAGGTATATAAAGGCTTATTTCGCCTTTATAGACGACGATATTCTACGTAGATTAAAAATAACCACGAAAGCCTCAGGGTATTAATTGGTATCCTATCGGAGACCCGCGATTGCCTGTCAACAGGATCTGGACAGGCGATTACAGAAGTAACATTATCACAGGTATGTTGTGGGATGGACGATATATTAGAGCCGATGGAGAAACCGCTGCAACAACCTGAACCTCTGAAGAGGTATTACGATGAGCGATTTGAACATGACGATAAGCCATATGGACGGCCGGGCCTTATCCCGGCTGTTGAAAGCATTGACCAGGGCCGAGATCAAAATCATAAAAGGCCCGACTTCCGGGCTGATCATGATCAGCATCACCGACCCGTTCGGCACGGACTTTCATCTGGGAGAGGCGCTGGTTACCGAAGCCATTGTAGAATATGACGGTGTCAGAGGATACGGTATGGTGATGGGAGATGGGTCGGAGCGGGCTGTGGCTGCAGCTTCGGCAGACGCTCTCCGCAAGTCAGGATCGCCCGAGATGGCAAAGATCAATAAGATCCTGGCGCAGGAGCGGAAGAAGATCGTCGAAGCCCGAAAGAAAGAGGAAGCGATCGTAGAAAGCACACGTGTCAAATTTGAGACGATGGTACTGGGATAGCCATGAAATGCGAAACATATACCCAGAAAACCTTCGGAGTTCTCATGCGGACGATGAGCCGGCCAGGCACCGTACAGCAGATCGACCTTCGGGAGGGGGACGAGCCATATATGCCGATCCTGTTCACGCTGCTCGACAACGAGGTCACCTTTGCGATCATCGGTGGGAATATCTGTAGCGAGAAGATCACGCTGGCCACCGGCTCCAGAGAAACAAGCGTAAATGAGGCGGACTTCATATTGGTGGTGGGAGGGGATAGCGCAGGGGCGGTCAGCAGGGCGAAAAAAGGCGACCTGAGGTACCCGGACAGAGGCGCCACCATCATCTACGTGGTCGGGTCCCTCGAGGGCAGTAGGGGAGTGAAGGTGCGGCTGAAAGGGCCGGGCATTCCGGGAGAGCAGGTAATCGCGATCGACGGGTTGAGCTCTGGCGAGGTCGAAGACATCCGCGCCGCCAACGGCGAGTTCCCTCTTGGCGTAGACTGTATCTTTGTAGATGTCGAGGCGCGGACAGCCTCCGTGCCCCGTTCCTCCAGCATGGAGGTGGCATGATGGGATATGTAGCGGTCAAAGGAGGGGGTCTTGCCATCGAGAACGCGCTAAAATATGTGGAGCGCGAGCGCGTGAAAGGCGGATCCAGCCCGATCAAAATAGAGCAGATCGGCGATCAACTCCATCTTGCGGTGGACCGGGTCATGGGCGAAGGCTCCCTTTATGCTCCGGGACTGGCGGCTCTGGCGATCAAGCAGGCGGCAGGCGACATGCTTGAGGCGTCCTTCATGGTCCGGGCATATCGAGCCACCCTGCCCCGGCTCGGCTATTCGCTGGCCCGGCCCACCGGTAATCTCCGAGTAATCCGCCGCATCTCGTCCGCCTTTAAGGATATCCCCGGCGGCCAGATACTCGGCCCCACGTCGGACTATTCGCTCCGACTCCTTGACTTTTCCCTCAAATATGAGACAGAGGAAAGCTACCGGGAATGGCTTAGGAAGTTTACAGACGACGCGGGCCTGACGCCCGGAGAAGGGCGGCTGGAATCGCTGCCCAGGGTCATGGACCTGCTGCGGGAAGAGGGGCTCTTGGAAGAGCCGGTCGTCACGCCCGAAACGCAGCAGATATGCGACGTTACCCGTGACTCGCTGGAGTTCCCCGCGCCCAGAAGCGCGGCCATGCAGGCGCTGGCCCGGGGCGAGACCGGGGGCATGCTATGCCTGGCCTATTCCAACATGCGCGGGTTCGGATCCGTCCACCCAACCATCGGCGAACTCCGAGTAGGATACCTTCCGGTCGAGGTTACGAACCCTATCACCGGCGAGCCGTACAAGGTCGGCGAGGTCAAAGTCACCGAGGCGGAGATCATATCCAAAGGTCATGGCGGCAGGAAGGGGAAGCCGAAGTTCTCAATGGGATATGGCATCTGTTTCGGCCACAACGAGACCAAAGCCATCTCCATGGCCGTACTAGACCGGAGCATACAGGAGGAGGAGCCGTCGGCCCCGTCGGAGAGCCAGGAGTTCGTGCTCCAGCATATCGATGGGATCGAGTCGATGGGCTTCTGCAATCACTTCAAGCTTCCCCACTACGTTACCTTCCAGTCTGGCCTGGACCGGATCAGGAAAGCGCGGACGATCATACTCGAAAAGCCACAGGATATCATCAAGACCAAGGAGGAAAACGCATGATGCTAGGAGAATGGGCGGCGGCAGAAAAGCCCACAGGAGGATACAACTTCGCGTACATAGACGAGGGGACCAAGAGGGAGATACGCAGAAGCATCCTGAAGGCCATCGCCGTCCCCGGCTATCAGGTGCCGTTCGGGTCCAGGGAAATGCCCATCGCCCGAGGCTGGGGCACCGGCGGGCTGCAGATCACATTGTCCATCATCGGTCCGGGCGACGTGCTGAAGGTCATCGATCAGGGCTGCGACGATAGCGTGAACGCCGTTAATATCAAAAAGTTTATTGACCGGGTCACCGGCGTAGCGATGACGACCGAAACCAAGGATGCCACCATCATCCAGACCAGGCACCGGATACCAGAGCAGCCGATGACCGACCGCCAGGTGCTGGTGCTGCAGGTGCCGCTGCCGGAGCCGCTGCGCCATGTGGAACCGTTGGAGGCGGAGACCCGGCGCATGCACGGAGAAGGGGACTACGGATTGATGTGGCTCTCTCTCTACGAGAATATCGCCCTGCATGGGGAGATCACCATCGGAGCCGGCTACCCGCTGCTGGTCAACCGTCGCTATATCATGTCTCCCAGCCCAATCCCCAGATGGGACTGCCCAAAGCTGCACATGGCCGAAACGCTGTGCCTCTTCGGTTCAGGCAGGGAGCGGCGCATCTACGCGGTCCCGCCCCACACCATCGTCGAGCCCCTCGAGTTCGAGGACCATCGCTTCCGGGTGGAGAATTTTGAGAGCAAGGCGTGCAGCCGCTGCGGCAGTGCCAACGAGACGTATCTGGACGAGATCACAGACGACGACGGGCATAAATTTTACACCTGCTCCGACACGTCGAACTGCGAGAGGAGGTGTCGTCAGTGAAACCGATCGTGCAGGTGAGAGATCTCACCAGGATCTTCGGCGACTCCTGCGGCCGCTGTTTGGAGCATGTGGACGAGACTACCAATATCTGCCCGGTCTGCGGCTCGGTCGTGGCCTGCGGCGGCGTCTCCTTCGACCTGTACCCCGACGAGGTGCTCGGGGTGGTGGGCGAGAGCGGCTCGGGCAAGAGCACGCTGGTCCGGCTGCTCCACTTTGACTGGGAGGCTACCGGCGGCGCCGTCTACTATAATCTGCAGGCGGCGGGGAGTTATGGGGCCGTCAACGCATTGGAACTCAGCCCGTTCCTCAAGCGCCAGATTAGAAACACATCCCTGGGCATCGTCTACCAGAACCCTCAGGATGGCCTGCGTATGAATGTCACGGCGGGCGGCAACGTGGCAGAACGGCTATTGACAGCGGGGTGGCGCAACGTGGGTAATATGAGAGCTAGGTCGGCCATGCTGCTGCAGAGGACAGAGATACCGGTGAGCCGCATGGACGAGCCGCCCCGGAACTTTAGCGGCGGTATGCAGCAGCGGGTGCAAATCGCCAAGGCACTTTCCAACAGCCCCGCCGTGCTGCTACTGGACGAGGTGACCACCGGGCTGGACCTATCGGTGCAGGCCCGGGTGCTGGACCTGATCCGGAGCCTGCAGCGGGAACTCCATGTCTCTATGATCGTGGTATCGCACGATCTCGGGGTCATACGGTCGCTCACCAGCCGGACTATGGTGATGAAACACGGGAGAATCGTGGAGGCGGGACTGACGGACCAGATCCTGGAAGACCCCCAGCATCGCTACACACAGCTGCTGGTCAGCTCGCAATTATAGGTGAGACAATGAAAATCGGCATCATTTCAGACATACATGGCAACTACGATGCGCTCTCCACAGTGCTCGATGTGCTGAAAAAGGAAAATGTGGACTTAATCGTAAATGCAGGGGATAACGTTGGCTATTCTCCCTTCCCGGACGAGTGCGTTCGGATGCTGAAGGACGCGAGCGTCGAGGGTGTCAGAGGTAACTACGACGAAGCCGTGGGATACGATCGGGAGTCCTGTGGATGCGGGGATTGCTGCGAAACTGTGGAACAGATCAGGCGGGCCTCGCTGAAATGGACTCAGGGCCAGGTGAGCGAAGAGACCCGAGAGTACCTCCGGGCGCTGCCCCATTACAGGATGATAGGCACTGGCAATGGCAAGATCCTGATCATGCACGGAGGTCTAGACAAAATCAACGAGCTGATCAGCCCAGATGACGAGGACAAGCTAATGGAGATCTCGATACGCACGGACGCCAGACTGATCGTGCTGGGCCATACGCATCAGGCGTTCTCCAGGACAGTTAACGGCACCATGTTCGTAAACCCCGGATCGGTCGGCAAGCCCGTCGACGGCGACCCCCGGGCATCTTATGCAGTTGCAAATATGGGCAACGGGGTGAATGTGCGCCTATCCCGCACCGTATACCCGGTGGAGCACAACATACGGGCCCTTGAGGAGGCAGGACTGCCCAGGGCCATCGGGGACATGCTGAGGAAAGGCAGGAGTGATTCCCTTGCTTAACGTCGAGAACCTGTCGAAAACCTTCTGCCTACACAACCTGGACGGCAAGGTTATACATGGCGTCACAAACGTCTCGCTACAAGCCCGAAAGGGCGAGTTCGTCGGCCTTTCGGGGCCGAGCGGCGCTGGCAAGAGCTCTATCCTCAAGTGCATCTACCGGACCTACGTACCCTCCGCCGGTCGCATCTGGTACGATTCTCCGGAGATGGGACGAGTAGATCTTGCCAGCGCAACGGAGCACGATATACTGAGAATCCGATCACGCGAGATTGGATACGTGTCACAGTTCCTCAAGGTGATCCCGCGCGTGCCAGCCATCGAGGTCGTGGCAGAGCCGCTGATCGGATTGGGCATGCCGGAGGCAGAGGCGAAGGTGAAGGCGGCCGATCTGCTGGGAAGACTGAACGTGCCGGAGCGCCTGTTTGACGCCTATCCATCCACCTTCAGCGGAGGCGAACAACAGCGGGTCAACATCGCTCGCGCCATCATCTGGAAGCCCCGGCTGCTGCTGGTCGACGAGCCCACGGCATCGCTTGACAGGCGCTCCGCGGACCTAGTGGTTGATGAGCTGATGACGATGCGCGCCGAAGGGGTCGCGATGATAGGGATACTGCACGACCGGGAACTGATGGCGATGATCGCGGACCGGGTGTACCAGCTTCAGGAGGGAGCGCCCGTTGAAATATGACGGTAGGAGTATGGTGATCGAGAACGCGAAGGTCGTCACACCGGAGAGGGTGCTCGAAAACGCCTGCGTAAAGATAGTGGACGGCGTCATCGCCGATATCAGCACCAGACGCCTGAACGGGTGCAGCAAAAAGCTGGATATACAGGGCAGGTACCTGCTTCCGGGCTTCATCGATCTACACAGCGACGCTATAGAGAAGGAGATCGAGCCTAGGACCAGCGCCTGCTTTCCTGCCAACATGGCCATCTTTGAGATGGATAAAAAGCTTGCCGGGTGCGGCATCACCACCATGTACCACTCCCTGTCGTTCGATCCACGGAAGGATGCAGTCAGGGAGAGCGCTATGGCCGCGGGCATCATCCGCGAGGTGAACCGGCTGGCCCCAATGCTAGGGGTCAGGAATAGGGTGCATGCCCGGTTCGAGATCTCTAACGCCATGGCCATCCCATACCTGGAGCAACTGCTGGACGAAGGGAGCATCAACCTCTTCTCGCTCACAGACCACACGCCTGGACAGGGTCAGTACAGGGATCTGGACGCATACAAGAGGATATCCTCCCAGGTGTTCGGACTGGACTATTCGACAGTGACAGACATCATCGATCGCCAGCATAGAGAGGCTGTGCCGCTGCGTACAGACTATATATGGAAGCTGGTCGATCGTTGCCATTCGCTGAGGGTTCCGATCGCCTCCCACGATGATGACACCTGCGAAAAGCTGGACATCGTGGAGGAGATGGGCATCCGAATCACCGAGTTCCCAATCACCATGGAAGTGGCCGGGTCGGCGTTTAGCAGAAACATGCACATCCTGCTCGGCGCGCCCAATGTAGTCCGAGGTACTTCCACGGGCAATAACCTGGACGCCAGGGAAGCGATCAAAGCAGGGTTCGGAAACGTGCTCTGCAGCGACTACGCGCCGATGACGATGATCCACGCGGTATTCACCCTGGAGCGGATGGGCATCCCCCTCCAC
>DATHCY010000094.1:0-3252 GCA_035319305.1 Methanocella sp. | reverse complement strand
TACGCGAGCATCGGAGGCTGTTATTACGCGGCAAGGCTCGCTACCTGCGAGTATCTCACCCGGATCGGCGGACAGGCCAAGGTGGTGATACTGCGAGAAGCTCACTCGGGGTATATCATGCCGGTGGGGGTCTGGAATGTGCGGGAGAACGTGAGAAACGCCTTAAGGGGGCCTTTCTCGTCCTTTAACACCCTCGATCAGGCGCTGACGTTTATCCAGACTAGGTTCGACATACCGATGAGCAGGTGGACTTTGAACAGCTTTGTCTTGAAAGATTCAAGGTTCCAGCGGAGGCTGACCGATTTTTGATGCTTTGGGGTACGTAAGATGAAGTATAGGGAAATTAGGTGTAAGACCGCCCTCAGCAGATCGGGATTGGCGGGTCTGGACTATTCATTAAATCCCTACACTGGCTGCGAGCATTCCTGTATATATTGTTATGCGCCTTCAACCATATTTTACCGTGGCGACGACCCGTGGGGAACGTTCGTTCAGGCGAAGTCCAACATACCGATCATACTAGAGAAGGAGTCCCGGAAGGTGAGAAAAGGCGTGGTCGGTATTAGCACGGTCACCGACCCATACCAGCCGCTTGAAGGAAAGCTGCGGCTGACCCGGAGCTGTCTCAAGGTGTTGCTGGCAAAAGGGTTTCCTGTCTGCGTGCAAACGAAATCGGCGCTGGTGCTGAGGGATATTGATCTGCTGGTCGAGTTCTCTGTCAAGGAAGTTGGGTTTACGATTACGACACTGGACGATCAGCTTTCGGCGTTCCTGGAGCCGGGGTCATCTCCGGCAAGCGAGAGGTTGGCTGCACTGCGGGAGCTTTCGAGTAAAGGAATTCCCACTTGGGCTTTTATCGGGCCGATGATACCAGGTATTATCACCGAAGAACTCTTGACAGGGCTGCTTGAAGATCTGAAGGATGCCGGGGTATCGCATGTGATGATCGACAGACTAAGGCTGAAACCAGGGATGTGGGATGTCCTGAATCAGAAGCTGGCGGCTATTCCGGAAGCACGTGAACTTTGCGGGAAAGCACTTTTAGATGGCGGCCGCACATTTAACGCTCTGAAAGAAAAAGCTGTCCGGCTCTGCCAGGAGATTGATCTGGCATGTCAGCCGAACTATTGATTTAGTCGATCAGCGTGTCCAGGTTTCCATGGACACAATAGTAGGCGCCGTCCAGCCTGTGTTCGATTGCTACCGGACACATGCTACACTTGCAGCCTTTTCTATCGACGTTCCCTGCGATATTGCCCCGAGAGCAAAAGAGGAGCTTTCCCCCTTCTTTCGGAAAGCTCGGGCATGTACCGCAGTTCTGCAAGCACACGTTTTTGTTGTCCTGGCTGTTTTCGACGAACATTCTATCACCCGACCAGTAATGAGTTATAATCAATCTTTTAATATATAAATGTCAGGCGCGATTTAACACATCAACCCATTTCCTCGGGCAATTATCAACGAAAATTGTGTAATCAGTACGGAACCTTCTTAATAATCCTTGCAGAATTTTTTGATCATTATGCAGGAACTTGAGGTCAAACGATTAACCATAGACGAACTTCTGAGCCGCATGGACGGCGTTAAACCCTACATCCTCGCCGATGCCAGGGATCTCGATTCATACGAGGATTCGCACATACCCGGCGCAGTATCCATCCCGGTCGAGCAGGTGGATAAAATAGCAGATAAATACGATAAGAGCCTGGAGATCATCACCTACTGCGGCAACTATGATTGTTCCGCCAGCACCGCGGCCGCAAAGGAATTTATAAAGAGGGGCTTCAGAAATGTCCGAGATTTCAAAGGCGGAATCAAAGAGTGGGAAGATCATGGTCTTCCTGTCGAAAGCAATAAATAAATGAGTGGATTTTCAATAGGAATTGCCTTCCACCCGATCATAGGTCGGTCAAGATTTTTAGCCGATAAAATCATTGTATAATGTAAAAAAGCGGTATAAATCGGTATAAATTTCAGACATTTTAATTAAAACTATACTTGATACTGACTCTGGTGGTATACATGTACGAACAAAAAGCACGGGATATCACGGTAGATGACCTTAAGGGGCGTATGCGACAGAAGGATAAGCCGGTCATGGTCCTGGATGCCAGGTCCGCGGAAGCGTACATAAAAGGACATATACCCGGCGCATGCTCTCTTTTCGATGCGGAGATCATTTCGGCCGCTAGAAAGCTTGACAAAAACGTAGACATTATTGTCTACGGTCCTGGACAGGCGGTTAGATCGATGGATCCTGCGGACCGTCTTGCAGGGGACGCCATCAACCGGCTCATATCAATGGGATATAAAAATTGCATGGAACTGAAAGGCGGCTTCGAAGCATGGGCCAACGCGGGGAACCAGATCGATATGGCAAAGCCAGAAAGCATCAAGCCTGAGCGGTTCAAGTCCATAGAAGAGCTCCAGAGTCTGCTTCCGGGCGGATAAAGATAGGCAGAAGCCCCTTACGAGGGGCTTTCCATTGATGAAATGGTCCGGCGGATTGGGAGCACCAGTTTTGGCCGTTTGAGGGGTTGTGAACTTTGAATATCGGCGTATTGGCGGCTTAGTATCCCGATGCTCAGATTCATGTCAATGCTTTGTCCCTCATGATTCGTCCGAGTATAAGGTAGCCGATGCAGCATATGATAAACATGGCGCCAACTACAGCCCACATCGACGGTACGTTATTATTCATGGAGTCCTTGAGCAGGCCTCCGAACAGGGGGCCGGTCGCATATCCGATGCTTGTGATCATGCCGCTGAAGCCGAAGTATCGTCCCCTCTTATCTTCCGGCGCTAGGGTCGCTTGTAAGGCGGAGCCGGCCGGGGCCCAGATCATCTCGGCGAACGTGACGATTACCATCGAAATAAATGGCAAGAAGGCCGCCGTCGATACGGTCAGCAGCGCGAAGCCTCCGGCAAATATGAGCGAACAAACCGCTAGCGACGTGGTCATTCGGTATCTTTTTACCCGGGCTGATACCACAAACTGGAGTAGCACGACGATGATGCCGCTTTCGGCGAAGAGCGCTCCCACCCAGAACTGGTTGAGGCCTACATACGATGATGCATACACCGACAGCAGCGTGTACATCTGCTGGTATGGGATCAGCATAAACCCTGCTATCAGGCAATAGAACAGGAATATCCTATTGTTGAGTATCATTCTGACGTCCCTCAGGCGCAGCTTCTGTCTCGCAGTCGCTGGCCTGGTGTCACGAAGCAGAAAGACCGCGATCAGCAGGT
>DATHCY010000093.1:0-11604 GCA_035319305.1 Methanocella sp. | reverse complement strand
TAAGGGCGAGGCGTTCACCTCTGAGAATGTCGGCGGCGCTGCCCTGGATGGACATGATTGCGTCGTCTGGTTTGACTTGGTTGCCGTCGGCGAAGCTGGTCTTGGTATCCAGTCCGAAGTACTGGAAAATCTGGCGGGCCTCATCCAGTCCGGCGAGCACGCCATTTTCTTTGCACACGATTTCAGCTTTTGCCGGTACTGCCGGCACAATTCCGCACGAGTCGTCATCTTCTCCTATGTCTTCACGGATGAAGCGCTCGAGTTCGAGTAAGAGCATGGTAGCACCGTAAATCATTTGGATAAATGGGTATGAGGTAGCGAAACCCCCGACCGAAGTTATGGGGTGAAGTGTACCCCGATTGATCGCTAACTTTAAATACACATATCACATCAAAGTATTTAAAGGTCTACCGTATAGTCGCCAAACCGATGGAACTTAGCTGTGTTACATTAATGGTGTCCATAGGTTCAGCCCATCGCAGAGTTGACAGGCTAAAGTGTGGGCGGAATCCTTTATGGGTGGGGCGAGCGGGGTAGACGTCCGCAGGCTTTGGCTATGGGAGAAGGTCGCTAATAAAGGGTATGGGGCCTCCGAGGAGCATGTTCAGGATTGGTATTGTGGGTACCGGGGCGATCGGTAAGCAGATCGCTCGGGCTATAGATAATGGTGTTGTGCCCGCAAAGCTCGAGGCGATCTGGGACAGGGATGTCGCGGAGGCGAACGCTTTTGCCGCTACTTTGAAATCCAGGCCTAGGGTCGTACCTTTGGACGAGTTGGTTGGTGTCTCGAACTTTATTGTGGAGGCGGCCTCTCAGGCTGCCGTAAAAGAGGTGGTGTTGGCCGCGCTCTCTAATTCTAGGAGTGTTATGATTATGAGCGTGGGCGCTCTCGCGGATAAAGGGTTGCTTGATGAGGTGCGGTCGATGGCGCGGGAGCATGCTTGCAGCGTTTATGTGCCTTCCGGGGCTATCTGTGGCTTGGATGGGGTTAAGGCGGCCTCTGTCTGTAAGATTGATTCGGTTACGATCACCACGCGTAAGCCTCGGGATGGTCTTCGGGGCGCGCCATTTATAGTGAAGAATCGGATTGATGTGGATAGTATCACTGAGCCGACGGAGATATTTAGCGGTCCTGCTTCGGTGGCTATAAAGGAGTTTCCGGCGAACGTAAATGTGGCTGCATCGTTGAGCTTGGTCGGTGTTGGTTTCGAGCGGACGAGGGTTCGGGTGGTCTTAGACCCGCTTATAAAGCGGAATATCCACGAAATTGTCGTGCGAGGGGAGTTTGGCGAGCTTCGTACGCTGGTGGAGAATGTGCCGGCGAGGTCTAACCCGAAGACGAGTCTGTTGGCGGCCCTGTCGGCGATCGCCACCCTCAGACAGGTTTGCGAGCCCTTTAAAATTGGCACTTAACTGGGCTTCACTCCCGCTTTTTCTGGGCGCTGGTTGGTCTGTATAAAAGAAATGGCTACCATATGGTGTATTGTTGGTGTGGTGGTTGTTTATACAACGTTTGTGTTAAAACCAATTTTGCTATAAGCACTAGCATATTATATATACGCGAATAAATACATTTTTATAAGTAATCGCTCGGGTGATAATCATTTAACATGGAGGAAGATACATGAAGAGCCAATATGCTATGATAGCGTTACTAGCCATGCTTACAGCGATCGTCCTACTCAGCGGATGTACCAGCGGGCCGGCGACGAATGCGACAGCAAAACCGCCTGCCGAGTCAACAGCGCCAACAGCGCCAACGGTGAGGCCGACTGCAGTGCCAATGACTAACACCAGTGGTAATACAGTTCAGGCGGCGGACGCCAATGGTGTGACGCAGGACTCTGGGACGCTCAACGCGACGGCCACCCCAATTGCAACAAGCTCGGTGACTGCGGCCAATAACACTACTAATATGACTGACATCGCACAGCGTAACCACAACGAAGCCATTAAAGGGATGATCGTAAATAATACGAGGGGTACGAACGGCACTCGCAATATTGCCAACGTCAGTTCGTAATGGCCATCCTGGAAACGATACAAGCGGCCGGTGCCTATCCTTAGGCGTCTGGCCCGTTCAACCCGTCAAATTTTAAGTTATGCCCAGAATCTTCGGGTTCTGACATATTCTCGTTCCGCTCTCAGGATGTCTCGGTAGAAGTCCTCCTCGTCCTCGCGTTGCTTGCCGATGACTCGGGATGCGGATTCCGGGCCTAAGCCTCGGGATGCCAGGGCTATGATTGCGGTGCGTCCATGGGAAAGCACCAGGTTTCCGTTGCGGTATACTCTCTTCACTCGGGCCGTATCCTCCTCGGATAGTTTTTGCCCGTTGGAGGCCTTTTTCGCTAGGGCGGCCTCTTCCTTTTCCCAGGGCTTGAGGGCGGCGATCAGTCGGGAGCTGCAGACGGGGCAGACTGGGTGCTCTTCGACGTCTTTCACTTTCTTTTTCGAAGTGTATTTGTGGCAGCTTAGACAGGCCAGGATTACGTGGTCGTTCATAATCCGTTCCCGGAGCGCCAGGACGATCGACCGATCGGCGGTCTCGGGGGCCATCAACTCCCTGCCGCCGGTGAATCCCGCGTTGCCGATCGGGCTCAGCCTGCCGGCGGTCACCGTGATTTCTCCGCTGCGGATATCTTCCAGCACCTGCATGGCGTGCTTTATGTCGAGCTTGTCCTGCAGGATCTCGTTGATCGCCTCTTCATACATGGGCGTTCCTTCGAAGACATGAAGCAGCTTTTCCATGCTGATGCGTTCATAGTCGACGTTCCTGGAGAGGGCGCCGAACTTGCGGGCGATATGAACCATCTTCCACTTGAGCATCATCGTATTTTTAAGCGTCTTCTCGATGATCGGCTCCACGAAGATCGGCTGTATGCCGGAGAGCAGTTTAGCCACCTCTGACGCTCCGATGCGCTTCGGTAGTTCCAGCTTGATCCGGTACGGGTCGATCTCCATAGCTACGCCGCCGCCGAATCGGGACGCAAGCAGCGCGGTCACCACCCTTCCCAGCGTCTCGTTGACTTTGTGGCCGAAGCACGCGTTGAGGATGATGGTGCGCTCCTCTTCTTCGATGGAGATCAGGCGATCTCCAGGCACTGGATACCCTCCTTCCACCTGTTTTTTGATGTAGCGGACGAACCGTCTTGCGGTGGACTCGTCCGTGGGGTAAAGTCCTATTAGGTGACGTACGATTTCGTCTTCCGGAGCCTCGGCCATCTCCGCGATAGTGTGTCGGGCGGCGCCTACCTCTAGTGCCACTTCGAAAGGCACCGGAATCTCTTCTCCTGTCCATGAGGGTACTTCTCCCTGCGGGTTCTCGACCGGCTCTACCCGGACCCGATCCTCGGTCACCTCGACTATACGCCACATTTCGCCTTTGGCGATGAAGATCGCTCCCATCTCTGCAAAGTTGACTACGAATGCCTCGTCTAGCGTGCCGATCATCTTTCCGCTGATTACATCGAAGACATCGTACCGCCTTTCGTCCGGGATCATGGAGAGGTTTTCGTACATGTACGTTCTTGTTTTTACCCTCCTTCCGATCATCCCGTCCGGGCTCAGATAGACTAGGCGCTCCTCGGAGAGTTGTTTCAGCACGAGATCATACTCTTTGCGGGATAGTGCCTCGTATGGATACGCCTTTCTGACGGTCTCGAATACGTCGTCCCTGCTGATGTCACCGTACTCAAGGGCCATGGCACATACCTGATTGGCTAGGACATCATAGGACCTCCTGTACAGATCGACGCCCTCGATCTGCCCTGCGGAAGCGCGTCGGCATATGGCCCATGCTTCCGCCGAGTCGTCCTCATTGATGGTGATGATGGTGCCGCTTGAGGTTTCGCCGATCCGGTGGCCTGCCCTGCCTACCCGTTGCAGCAGTCTGGATACTTCACGCGGTGACATATACTGTATGACGTGGTCGATCTCGCCGATATCGATGCCTAGCTCCATCGATGAGGTGCACACCAGTGCGTTGACCCTTCCTTCCTTAAACGAGTCCTCGGCCTCTATTCTGGCCTCTCTGGATAGCGAGCCGTGATGCACGACGATGCTTTCGCCGAGCTTCCTGAACCTAGCGCCGATGGCTTCGGCGGATTGCCTGGTATTCACGAACATCAGGGTTGAGCGGTTCTCCCCTATGATCTCGATCATCGTCCGGATTTGGGCGGCGATATCCGGGTCGGTCAGCAGACGTTTCGAAAGCGGCCGGTCGGCCTCGACCGTCTCAGGCAGTGTAACATGGAAATCGAGCGACTTTGCCTGGGAGACCTCGACGATCCGCGCCTCCCGGTTCGTGCCTGCCAGGAACTTCGCCACCTCCCCGGGGCTTCCTACGGTGGCCGATAGGCCGATCCGTCGGAACTCTGAGTACCGTCCCAGTCTCTCCAGGGCTATGGACAGTTGGGTGCCTCTCTTGGATGATGCTAGCTCGTGCACTTCATCCACGATGACCATCGCAAGACCTCGGAGGTTTTGCCTCATGCGGCTGCCCATCAGCATGGCCTGGACCGTCTCTGGGGTGGTGATAAGGATGTCAGGCGGATTGACGGCCTGCTTTCTGCGCTCGTGCATGGTCGTGTCCCCGTGTCGTACGGAGATGCTTACCCCCAGGCGACCTGACCACCAGGCCAGCCGCTTCATCATATCCCTGTTTAGCGCCCGTAGTGGGGTAACGTACAGGACTTTGATCACTCCGGAGTTCTTGGCGTCCGTTCTCAGCAGCATGTCGAGGGCCGGCAGCAGGGCTGATTCGGTTTTGCCCGTGCCTGTGGGCGCTATTAACAGCACATGGTTTCCGCCGAGAATGACCGGGATCGAATTCTCTTGCGTCTCTGTCGGCTCCTTCATGCCCAGTTCGGAGAGCGCTTCCTGTATCCTGGCATCGAGAAGATTAAAAACGTTATCCATCCGTTCGAAATAATGAATGTCGCATAACATTTAGCCTTTCTGGTTTCGGATGAAGGCTCTACCGCGTGTCGATTCTATTTTCTGCGGCAGCAGAGGTTGGCAGTGGTCAGTAAGGATACCTGCAGTTCATGCTCTCGGGAAGCAATTTGATTGATATAATCCGCGGTCTCGGATACGGATGAGCATCCGCATTCTACTTCGGAAAGCAGTTTTGCCGCCTGGCTCCACATGGCACCCACATGACAGTACCCGTCTGCAGCGTAGGACAGCTCGTCGATGCCGATTTCGTTGCTGGCGTATTCGAGGAACTCCGCGTACAGATTGCGGAAGCATCCTCCCCCGGTTCCGGAACCTTCGATGGCGTCTCGTACTGTGCGACAAATGAATCCGAGGTCTTTGCCGTATTTCTCTTTCCAGTGATATATGCAGTTAGCCAAAAAATAGATGCCTCCGACGCCGTTGTTACGGACCGGGGAGTTGAGCATTTCCAGAGCGTTACGGCCGATCGCCCCCATGACCAGCGGCTTATCGACCGGGATTTCATCAAGGATATGATAGTCGAACCATCTATGCTTGGGCGGGAATGGCCTGTAGGCAGACGCTCGGGCGGTGGCCAGCTCGGAGAGGGACAAATCGACGAGTCCCTTCCTGGTATAGTCTGCGATGCGGGCGATTCCGGCGTCCTCGTCCACCCCTGTGGCCACGACGGAGTAGGCGCCAAAATGTGCTTTGCTATGCAGATACCGGAGATAGTAAGCGTCGACGTGCATCATGACCGGTTGTCCCGCCCGGATCTTGGACACCAGCAGTTCCTGGGCTTTAGTCGGGCTGGTCGACGTGGAGATCTTTAGGGAACATCCTAGGGTGTGGCTGATCCGGCTGTCAACTTCTAGTGTGCCGGTACGGCCGGTGACCAGTGGAAATTTTCCGTTTCCGCCATCGTGGAAGCTAAAGCCAAGGCCTTCCCCTATTCCGAAAAAGAAGGGCTCTGGAAAGTCGTGGCCGGCGTGGGCGAACAGGTCCCGCAGGGAGGAAGTATCGCTGTGTAAGCCCTTCTCGTGGGAGAAGTCCTCCAGGATGTATCTCATAGACATAGACTAAGCGTACTACACGTTAAATCTTGGCAAATCCTCCATGCGGTTACCGCCACGACATTGCGAATGAAGCTCATGCGCCTTTCAACCGATAAAAATATATAATTAATATATTTATTAGATATTTGCGTCAGGCCCAGCGGGCAGGACCCACAAAGTCTTTAAACTACTACCGATACAGCAACACGGACGGTGATTAATCCTTGTACATACCGCTCGCAGTCCATAAGAATGAACTGGTTGTCATCAACAACATGGATACATTCTCGCATTACTTCTGCCTGGCCAAGAAACAGAAGATGACCCCATTATCGTCTGAAACCGGGAGAAGCCACCATAACGAGGAGATAGAAGAAGAAGGAAGAGAATTCTTCGACGACGGCGTCGAAGTCACAACGACGGAAGATGATGATGACCTGTGAGATTGATCTAAAGATTACCACTCGGCTTACCAGGCTTCTTGGGAATACCACCCCGGTTGTGACTACAGTCAGTCCGTGTCCATCGCTTTCTTGATCCGGAATAGGAAGTTGAGTATCAGCGAGCCTAGGAAGATGGCGATCGATGCAGCCAGGAGAAAGCCTAGGGCCACATACTTCATGTGCATCAGTGCCGAAATGATGGCGCACAGGGTCAGCGCCCCGGCGATCGTAATATAGGTAAGCTTTACCGTTTTCAGGTCCAGGTTTTTTATGTCCATATCTACCTCTGTAATATCCTAATGGCGAGGTGGGCGGCATTGTCGCCGTTATCGATGCCGACGCAGGCGACAGGTACACCTTTTGGCATCTGTACTATGGAAAGCAGTGCGTCCAGCCCGCCAAGCTTCGATGCCACAGGAACTCCGATTACTGGCTTGCTGGTTCTCGCGGCGATCACGCCCGGAAGCGCCGCGGCTAGGCCTGCGATGGCGATGAATACCTTCGCATCGCTGCCTTTGATGTAAGCGTCCAGCCCGTCGGGATTCCGGTGAGCGGAAAGCACCTGCAGGTCCCAGGAAACTCCATTTTTCGTCAGCACATCGATCGCCCTGTCGGCGATCTGACGGTCGGTTGCGGAACCGAGAATGAGTGCCACATCCACCATAGGTATCATGGTAAGAATGGGTTGATTGTTATAAAAAAGTTGGGTTAGACGTTGGGGATTATCGGGTTGATTATCAAATGCACCCGATCCGCTTGAAATATATAATGTGCGCCCATGCTCACACATTGGGCGCGTATTCCTTGAATTTCCGGTAGGACAAAAGCAGGTCTACCGGACGCCCTTGGCGCATTTCGTCGAGCACCCGGTTGAAGGCATCCTTATCCATCGCTTTGAGTCTGACAAGCTTCTTGATCTCTTCGCTGGTTAACACGGCCAAGCCTCGCATGACTTACTCTATACCACTTAGCAATAGCAATATCTTGAACATGGTACTTAAAGATTTTCCTAATTTTTCCAAAATTTGGAAATATATAAGGAGTTATTTGAAATTATTTTTTAAATATGCTGGCGGCAAACTCTAAATAAATTATAAAACATGTTTTATATATGAGAAGTCAGGATTTGAGAAAGGTCAGCCCCGAGATCGACCCGCTCAAACTCTCAATGGACTGGACCGTCACCGACCTAAATAAGCCGCAAATACTCGTCGAAGACGTCTGGGGCGACGCACTACCCGGAAGCTATCACCTGAAAGAACTATCCGATATGGCCGCCCGAGGAGTTTATGCCGCCGGCGGAAAGCCAGCCCTACACCATATCACGGATATGTGCGACGGGATCGCCCAAGGCAATGAAGGCATGAACTACTCACTACTGTCCCGAGAACTCATCTGCAACATGATCGAGGTCCACTGGAAGACCCAGCCCATGGACGCGATCGTCCTGCTATCTAGCTGCGACAAAGGAGTGCCCGGCCAACTCATGGCCGCTGCCAGAATGCATGAAACCGCATCCATACACATACCCGGAGGCACAATGATCGAGGGGCCCGGAATGTTCACCCTAGAAAGAGTGGGCACAATCTATGCACAACTCAAACGGGGCCGAATAGCACCGGACGAATTCAAATTTTTACAGCAGAGCGCCTGCCCCACCGAAGGCTGCTGTTCTTTTATGGGCACGGCGAATACCATGCAGGCCATGTCCGAAGCGATGGGCCTAGCCCTCCCCGGAACCGCATCCATGCCCGCGTTCGGAGCCAGCATCCGCCATAAAGCCACGGAAGCAGGAGAACGAGTTGTAGAGATGCTGGACGACAGACTGAAAACCCGGGACATCCTGACAAAAGAAGCCTTCGAAAACGCGATCATGACACACGCAGCGATCGGAGGCTCAACCAACGCGCTACTGCACCTCCCCGCCATATCCCGAGAAGTCAACATTACCATACCCCCCCGCCTATGGGACGAACTGAACCGAGAAATACCAATGTTGCTCGACGTACGCCCTAGCGGGAAGTTCCCAGCCATCCTTTACTGGTACGCAGGAGGAGTCCCCGGGATCATCCGAGAGATCAAATCCTGGCTGCACCTAGACGCCATGACTGTAACAGGAAAAACGATTGGAGAAAACCTCAAATCCCTAGAAAAAAAACACTATTTCGAACACGTGAGAAGATACCTAGAGAGCTACAAGATCAAAGCAGAGGACATCATCTACCCCGCCTCCCAGCCTATGGGAGAAGGCTCGCTCGCCATCCTAGAGGGAAACCTAGCGCCCGGCCACGCGGTCGTCAAATACTCTGCCGTGCCAAAAGAGATGTTTAACCACACCGGCCCCGCCCTCATCTTTGAGAACGAACTGAGCGCTAGGGACGCAATCCTAGCAGGAGACGTAGAGAAAGGCTCAGTCATCGTCATCCGCTATGCAGGACCCAAAGGATGCGGTATGCCAGAAATGTTCTACCCAACGGAAGCACTAGCATCCAGCGCCGATCTCTGCAAAACCACAGCGCTGATCACTGACGGCAGATTCTCAGGAGCCTCCCGAGGACCATGTGTAGGATACGTCTCTCCAGAAGCCATGGAAGGAGGGCCCATCGCCATCATAGAAAAAAACGACCTAATCCGAATCGATATTCCAAACAGAAAACTCAACCTTACAGGAACCAAAGGAAAAGAGAAAAAACCGGCCGAAATAAGCCAGATCATCGAAGAAAGACTCAAGAAATGGAAACCGCCCACACCAAAACACACCGGAGTTCTAGGACTGTACACCTCGTTAGCCACATCAGCCATGGAAGGCGGCTATATGCGCTACCGATAGCCGCCAACCAATAACGTGCATACAGGACATGCACGCTATCGGCGTCAACCTTTCTTTTGCTGCACAGTCAAAAAATTATAGGACTTCTCTACCCCATCCACTTGCAATATATCCTGGACCGCGCCCTCCAGCTTCTTCATGTTATCAGCGCTCACTTTAACAAAGAGGTCAAAGGGCTGCATCATCGTGTATATCTCGACGATGCTATCCATCTCAGCCAGAGCACTCAGCACGCTGCCCTCTCTGGTCATGTCAATACACAGACCTATAAACGAAATATACACTGGCAATCACACCGGATAGAATATTGTATTTGTGCAACTTAGTAGATAATACTTCTGAACCAGAAAATGTGCTGACTTTTCGTATTTTATGCTCGACGCGCTTAAACCGTTCCCGTGCCTACCCATATACAGAAAGGGAGACCGATGAGCAGCGCATCTTACGGTACGGAAAGGCCATTCGGCCGGTTTGCAGACCGGTTTCTTCGAAAAGCCGCTTATACCGTCCTGCGCAACAGGATCGTAGAAGCACTGCTGGTGTCATTGATCGCCATCGGTTTTCTGTTTACCGCTATTGTTGACGGCATTCTAAAGACCGGAGTCGAACGCAGGCTCATTAACAGCCTGAGGAAGATCTCCAGAGATCAATTGAACAGTCTGAGGAAAGCACAAATTCGACACATTTTTCGCAGAGAGTACGGCATGTCGAAGATCAAGATCCGACTGGCAGGCGGCTCATACTGGCTCTCGATCCCCTGTATCGTCGAAGGAAGGAAGAATAGAAAGCACATCAAATACATGGCCAAAATCATCAACGACACCAGCGAGCTTAAGCACCGATATATTACTATGCTTCGCAACATAGGCGGCTTCGCAGGCGCCAGCGCCATCCGCTTCGACGAGTATGCAGACGCCAAAGATATGGCCTGCTTTGAACGCAGCTGTCTCTCCCGGCTGCGCGAGCAGCAGATCAACGCCCCCGCAGTAGCCGGCATGCATCGGCTGAACGAGGACGATTACCTACTCGTGACAGAGTTTATCGATGGCATACCACTATCGAAAGCGAGCATAGGGCTGAAGGAGATCGACGAAATGCTCTCCATACTGAAGCGGATGCACGATAATGGGATCATACACGGCGATATCAAGCTAGACAACTTTCTGAGCGCCGAAGGCAAGATCTTTGTGGTGGACTGCCTGAAGATCGGCCATACCCCCCTAAACATCGCGCTGGCCTTCGACCTCGTCTGCGCCCTCTGCTCACTATGCATCAAGACACCCGTATCCAACGTCATGGAAGCGGCCCGACGATACTTCACCGAGGACGAACTCCTGAGAGCTGGCACCATGCTGGATACAGCTATCTCAAAAGTCGACATTGATCTTCCCCCCGGGAAGATCAACGAACTGCGCACAGAGCTTGGAAATCCACTATGAGACTCGCCACACCGGACATACCCTAGGTTCGCTGCAGTGATCATGCTGAGTTGCGATCCACCCTCGCCTTGAGTTAGGCAGACACGAAAACAGCGAACCCGACAAACCACACCCATACATGCGGCGCCAGCCGTCTATGTTCAAACTATCCTACTCGCTCCGAACAAAATCTGAGGCGCCACAATTTTACCATAAAAAAATTCGAGCCGGCCTCTCCAATGCTCTTGGGTTAACCCATAATCTTTATAGCAAAATTGGCAGCCCAAATCGGAAGATCGGCTATTCGGCTATGCATCGCCAGTAATTATTTAGGATAGCGATGCCTTGTAGTAGAATGCCATGATCGATCTGAAACATGCAGCATACGTCATCCTTCACAATATCATGGTCGAAGCGGTCATTGTCATCATGATCGGATTGGTTTACGAGTTAACCAGGGGCCTGGACCGGGTTTTTCACACGAAGCTGAAGAGGGGCCTGATCGACAGGATACACCGGACCACTATGGACAATCTCAGCAGGCTGCGCAGAACCCAAATCAGATACATGTTCCGGACTACATACGGATTGAAGAAGATCAAAATACGGCTTGCCGGGGGCTCGTACTGGATGTCGATACCATGCATTGTGGAGGGGATAGATAAAAGGACAAATCGGCCGGCGAAATTTTTGGGTAAGATCATCAATGACCGAAGCGCGCTGCTACACCGTTACATGACAGTACTGCGCAACCTAGGCATCATGGCGGAGGGCGCAAGCCTGGAGTTCGACGACTATCAAGGCGCAGTAGACATGGTCGAATTCGAGCGCAACGCATTGATGCTGCTTCGGAACCGACATGTTAGCGTGCCGGAGGTGTTCGGCACCCACCGGCTCAACCACGACGACTACATCCTGGTCAT
>DATHCY010000092.1:0-9999 GCA_035319305.1 Methanocella sp. | reverse complement strand
AAGAGTATATCCTGCAGCACACCGTTCCCAGGCCTGGGATCCGTTGCTCGGTCGAGAGCAGCGCCTTGACGCTCAGCCCTTCAACCTCAGGCGCAGAGATGATATCGTCATAGTACGCTTTATCGAACCGATCAGTCAGCGAGGAAGGCCTGGCCTTTGCCTGCTGGTAATATATGTTCTGGAGCTCCCCCTCTCTGAAGCACCACAGGCCGCCGTACATCTAAACCGTAGCGCTGATGGCCGAGGAATCCGTAAACTCGATCAGCAGCTGGTGCTTTTCGGCCTCCCATCGTTCGCGCCGTGATATCTCAACCCAACTCCTTCAGCGAACAGGATTATTGCGTCCCCAGCCCTAATCCCGACCATGCTCCCTAAGCCGGCAGCCTTCTCCAGCACCCTTCCCGTGAGCAGATAATCGTAATCCTGCGGGTTTCTATGATACCACGCAAATTTGTGCGGCGATTGTGCGGCGACGACCTTAAGGATTTTTTTGCCGCAGATAGTATCCGTCGCCTGGCCGGCGATCACCGAGGCTTCCGGTAGCTCTATCATAAGATCATCACGTTTCCCAGGAGTACTAGTAGAGCAAGCCAGTTTAGATAAACCTGCCGAAGAGCCGGCGTTTGTGCGTGAAGCGACAGTGATATACTATACATACTATGGCGGCATAGGTCTGTCTATTGTACTTTCACGGTGAAACATATGCAGGCGATGCGAGAGATTGAACTGAAGGGACATATCATCGACTCATTTCTCCTTCCCCGGATTTTCGACAAGGTCATGGATATGGAAGGCGAGTTCGAGATCCTCCAGTTCGAGATCGGCAAGATGAAAACCGATACTAGCTATGCCCGACTCATGATCAAGGGCAAGGATAAAAAACACTTAGAGAACATCATCAGCGAGCTACATCGAATCGGCGCGCAGCTCCCTGAGGCGGAGGACGTCGAGGTCATGACCGCCCAGAAGGACAAGGTAGTACCGAAGGGGTTCTACTCCACGACCAATCACCCGACTTACGTGAAGATCGCCGGCGAGTGGAAGCAGGTGCAGAACCAGAAGATGGACTCCATGATCGTAATCTGCGACGGGGTGCCGACCTGCAAAACCCTCGGCCATATCATGAAAGGCGATAGGGTCGTGATCGGCAAGAAAGGCATCAGGATCGTGCCGCCAGAAAGGCCTCGAGGTCACTCGATCTTCGAGTTCATGGGCGGCCAGGTTTCATCGGAGCGACCGTCCCAGTCGCTGATCAAGCAGATCGCGGAGGAGATGCTGGAGGTAAAGGCCGGAGGGGGCAGGATCATTATCGTCGGTGGCCCTGCCATTATTCATACCGGAGGCCAGGCTGCCCTAGCCGAGATGATCCGCAAAGGCTACGTGGATGCACTGCTGGCCGGTAACGCGCTGGCTGTCCACGACATCGAGTATAATCTGTATGGCACTTCACTGGGCATGGATCTCAACACGGTCGAATTGGCCCCCGAAGGCCACAAGCACCATATCTATGCAATCAGCGAGATCACCCGCGCCGGCTCTATCAGGGAAGCGGTCGAGAAGGGCGTGCTCACCGGCGGTATCATGTACGAGTGCGTGAAGAACAACGTACCGTTTGTCCTGGCAGGCTCGATCAGGGATGATGGGCCGTTGCCCGATGTAATTACCGACGCGATGAAAGCACAGGACCTTATGAGGGAACAGCTGAAGAACGCCGACCTAGTGCTCATGATGGCGACGATGCTACACTCTATTGCAGCAGGCAACTGTCTTCCCTCCTCAGTCAGCACGATCTGTGTGGACATTAATCCGGCCACAGTGACCAAGCTGATGGATAGGGGCAGCGCCCAGGCCATCGGCGTCGTGACCGACGTGGGCACTTTCCTGCCCTGGCTCGCTGAAGAGCTAGCTGCGATTAGAAAAAGCAGACCTGAAGCCTGTATCTGCATAAAAAATGAGCCTCCTGGGAAAAAGAGTTAATAGCTTAAAACATGATCCTTCAGCCCATAATCATGCAGTTAAAAAGACGCGAAACATAGCAGCAATATTAAAAGCAGATTCCTGCAAACATTAAAAAATATGGTGGATATAATAACCACGGAGGCAATCCTGACCCGACCGCTAGGGAGGACCGGCACCAGTCCGACCATTGTGGGCATAGGCGGGGAAGGTATATTGCGTACCTTTGGCAAAACCGACCCCGCCCAGGAAGTCATCCAGGAAGCCGTGACGCAGGGAATAACTTATTTTGATTCGGCCCGGGCATACGCAGGCAGCGAAGGCTACTACGGGGCTTACTGGCCATACCATACGGAGGAACGAAACAGGATATTTCAGACCAGCAAATCGGCGTCTAGAGACCGGGAGGGGGCGATGGCCGATCTCAGGACGACGCTTCGAACCATGGGCGTCGATCATCTGGACCTGTGGCAGATCCATGATGTGCGCACCAGAGAGGATATAATATCCATCGAAGGGCCTGGAGGCGCCCTGGAAGCCTTTCTGGAAGCGAAAGACCAGGGTATGGTAAAACATATCGGGGTCACAGGCCACTATGACCCGGCGATCCTATCCTATGCGGTTGACCGCTGGCCCGTCGATACGGTGCTTATGCCGGTCAACCCAGTCGAGGGAGCAATGGGCGGATTTTTGACGGGGACGCTGCCTATCGCCCATGAAAAAGGGGTGGGGATCATCGGTATGAAGGTGCTTGGCGCCTCAAATTTTATCTACAGCGAGATGGGCGCCACGCCGGAACTGCTGATACGGTATGCATTATCCCAGAAGGTATCGGCGATCATCGTAGGTTGCTCCTCTCCGTCAGAGGTACGGACGTTGGCCCGGGCCGGACGGGAGTTCATGCCGATGTCTGCCGAAGAGCAGGAAAAGGTAATCGGCATATTCAAACCATTCATCAAACAGCTGGCGTATTACCGGAGGAACATGTGACGATATGCAGGTTGTATCTCGCCCTTCGCCGGGTCTCTATTAGGTAGCATGAAACGCAAAATACTTTTTAGAGGGACACAAAACCTGAATACGCTAAAGGGTCCACGGTCAAACCCAACAAACACGTTAAGTGGAGCATAAAGTTCCTCCTTCAGAGGAGGCAATTCACATACCGGAAACGCTATTACACTGCCATTATATCTTATGTATGATACAATGGACCCGAAGAGAAAGCTAGAGCTGAGGGGCATGGCAGCACGGATCGAGGCCTCTACCCATATCGGCAAGAACGGGATCACTCCCTCGTTGATCGAAGAGGTGTCCCGCCAACTTAAAGATAACAAGCTCATCAAAGTCAAGGTGCTTAAAAGCGCCCTTGATACTACATCCCGGAGCGATATTTCCGTGCAGCTGGCAGAGAAGACTGGCGCAGAACTCATCGAGGTAAAAGGTAATACGATCGTGCTTTTCAGACGCTGAATATCGCCGCTTTTTAAGCTTTTGGCTTTAACCGGAGCATGGCGATCAGGACCCCGCCACATACAGCCGCTATAACCAGTACGCCGAGCCCGTAGGTTTTTACGATGTTATCAGGAGTTACCGGGTAGGGCGTTGGTGTCGGCGGCCGGGGGGTTATGGTCTTGCCCGTGGCATTGCCCTGAGGTGTAGGCACGTAGCTTACGCTCGGCGCGGGCGTGGCGGAAGGCGTAGGCGTAGCTGGCGTGTACACCTTATGGAGTGACACTGCTGCCGAGGCCTTCGGAACATCCAGCACCATGGGCACGTCAGCGGTCTGGTCACCCAGCACCGCCTGGACGTCATAGCCGCCATACCAGATGTCATCGAAGCTGAAACGGCCCTGATCGTCCGATACATTCGAGGCCGTCAGAGATAGTTTGCCCGCATAAACCCGGTAGAGTGTAACCTTGACCCCGGGGACTAGGGCACCGTTAGCATCGTTTACCCAGCCTTTGATGCTGCCCCTGTTCATGGGCAGTACGATATCCATCCTATAGGTGCCGCGAACCAGTGTCACGTTCGTGGAGTTGCTAAAGGTGGAGTCGCTGGCAGTGACCTGGTAATTTCCGGCTGGCATAACCGAAAAGTTGTACTTGCCGGTGGCGTCCGCGGTGCTGTTTCCAGCCGAAGAGTTTGAGCCTGGGGTACTGTTATAGCCGATGTAGCTGGTCGCCCCGTTCCACTTGGCGAGCGATACAGTTGCATTGGGAACCGGCCGCATTGTCAGATCATATATGGTGCCCGTGATAATATTCGGGTTGGTGAGGTTGATCGGCAGATCAATCGAGCTGTTGCCAGCAGACTCAAGCGATTCTGCCTGCAATTGGACGCTCCGGTCCAGGATATCACCAGGGATGCCGCCGTACTGCAACGTCACATTCCCGTCTTTCGTCGGCAGGACCATCTCAGTACCGTTATCGGCGCCTGCGAAAAACAGGCCTGGGTCGGGATAATATGCGTTCTGGGTCAGTTTAATGTGCATGTTATCCGGCACGGGCTGGCCGTTCACATCGTACAGCGAGACGGTCAGGTTGGTTCGGCTTTTACCATCTGCTTCGATCGATCTGCCGTCGCTCTTCATGGTCATGCGACCGACATATGGGTATACCCGGATGGCGACGATGGTCGAAGTGTTTTCAAGGACCGAGAAATGCTGGGTGATGCTCTCACCCCAGTTGTCTTTTTTGACAACAATCCGATAGCCCCAGGTATCGCCGTTGGGTTCAAGGTTAGTAATATAAAAGTTGCCCTGAGCGTCTGAGGTGATCTTTGCCATGTTAACATCGCCCTGCCCCTGGAGTTCGACGTCACAGCCGGGGATGCCCGTAGATTCATCGGGCATGGTGATCCTACCCATAATGTACCCGGTTCCTGTGGCATAGGCTGTGTTTACGAAGATGGTATTCGCTAACGCTAAATATAGGATGATAATTATGAGTGTGAAATAAACTATAATTGGTGATGTTTTCATCTCAAAATGCCTATTGAGCACTATTTACTTAAATATTCCGATAATTACAGATTTGTATGTAATTGTAGTGTGAGAAATCGATATGAAGTCGTTATAACTATTTTTAAGCGATTTTAGGCATCAGTATGATTCCACAGAGCTTCTTATTATCGATCCGTTAGAAGGGAAAGGTGATTATCGATATCTCAATATCGGCACGATGGTCCGGCAACCGACTCCTGTTCTCGGATATACAACCCCAGGTCCGCTTCCGTCGATACTGTGACAGTATTGGCAAACAGCCCATTGTGGTCGAACCGGGCTCTTCCCCGGCCTATTGCTTCCCCGAACTTATTGGCGATGATTATCGGCTCATTCTGTCTGATGCTCTCGTCGGCCCATGAGATGGATGATCCGAAGACGTCTCGGCCGTAAAGTACCAGCGCCTCCGCCTGACCGGTCACTTTGACCTTTTTCCTGTCGGATGCTCTGGCGATCATATACAGGCACTCCAGGCTCGGGATGAACTGTTTCTTCCCGGCTTCGCCCAGATAAAGCCCTACGATCAGCGGCGCCGGATCCCGTCCGATGGCGAAGAGCCTGAGCTCCGGGGTTGTCGCAAAGATGTCGGTTCTGTAGCCCTGCCGGGCCACTAGTTCGAGTCCTTTCGTCAGCTCGAACGCGCCCCAGTAATCGAAGCCCCGGCGTACTACCGTTAGTTCGTTCTTTTTCAATCCTCTAAACATAGCGTAGCCTCGCCACGAAAAATCCAGTCGTATGGTGTATATGCGGGTATAGTCGCCTAGCGTTCTTTACCTCTGGAACGAAGGTCAGATCGCCAAACGATTCGACGGCCGGCACTCCATATGGCACCGGTTCGACCTTTATGCTATGCTGCCTCACAGCATAGTCCACGATCAGCTCGTTCTCCTCCGGAGCGAAGGAGCAGGTTGAGTAGACCAGCGTACCCCCTGGCTTAAGGACCTTCACTGCCGCGTCGATCAGCTCTCGCTGCAGGCTGCTGCAGAAGATGATGTCTGCGACCTCTCGGCTGGTCTTTCTGGTCCGATCCTTGGCGATCACGCCTTCACCGGTACAGGGTGCGTCCAGCAGTATCTTGTCTGCCTTGACGCCTATTCGATCTGCTTCCAGTGCATCCATGTGATAAACGGCGACGTTTCTAGCCCCGCACCGCCCCAGGTTCGTGCGTAGGGATGGTAGTCGGGAGGGCTCTTTTTCGATGGCGATGATTAGGCCTTCGTTGTCCATCATCTGCGATATGTGGGTGGTCTTACCTCCAGGTGCCGCAGCCATGTCGATCACCACATCGCCTGGTGAGGGTGCCAACGCCAGCGGCGGTATCATGGATGACCGGTCCTGGATGTAGAAATAGCCCAGCAGATGCTCTGCGGATGCACCGATGGAATGCGGTTCTGAGAGAACTTCAAAGCTGTCGGGCAGATCGGTCTGCTTCAGGGTAAAGCCCTTGTCAGTGAGCCTCTTCAGCAACGCGTTCGGGGCGATCTTGAGGGTATTGACTCGGATATATGTGGCCGGCGGTAGTTCCATGCTGGCCAAGAACGGCTCTATGTCCGGGATCAGTCGGGCGAACCGTGCGACCATGTACTCTTCGTAGCCGTACTTCCTCGCTAACTCCCTGACCTTATCGTCCGCCGGAAATTCTTGGATCATCCCGTTTTCCATGTTAACACGATCCCTCCGTCTATGGGTTCATACTTGATGAGCTTCAGCCCGACTGCCTGCTCCCTTTCCGATATCCCTGGCCCATCCATAAGGGTTGGGGCGTTCTCGCCACCGATGATCAGGTTGCCTACGAATACCGAGATCTCGTCCACCAGTCCGGAGCTGGT
The DNA here is from genome assembly GCA_035319305.1 of Methanocella sp. GTDB lineage: Archaea > Halobacteriota > Methanocellia > Methanocellales > Methanocellaceae > Methanocella_A. The sequence continues at coordinate 3,213 of DATHCY010000092.1, read as the reverse complement.
CATCGCATAGTTCAGCGTCGCCCCGCCCTCGATCATAAGGCGACCGATGCCGCGCTTTTTGAGTTCGGCGGACATCGTCGTCAAATCGACCTGATCTTTCCCCGCCACCAGGATCTCAGCCTTCTCGCGCAGCGCGGCCACCCGCTCTTCCGGGGCAGATTGCGAGACCACAATGATCCGTCTGCCCGTACCTTTGTTAAGGATATCTGCCGTCAGCGGCGTTCTTGCCCCTGAATCGACCACTATCCGGGCTGGGTTTTCGTCAAGGCCTGCCGAAACCCGGCGTCTGCGTCGTTCCTCCGACTTAACGGTCAAGCTCGGGTCGTCGGCGAGCACCGTGCCGATGCCGACCATAACAGCGTCGGCGGAAGCGCGCAGCTCATCCACACGATCGAAGTCTGTCCTGCCGGATATTTTGACCTGCTTCCGTAGTTTCGTTGAGATCTTGCCGTCCGCGCTCATGGCAGAGTTAATGAACGTGTATGGCCTGTCCTGCATGTATAGTGCCTGTACGGGAAGAAGTATAAAGGTTGTCACCGGCAAGGGCTGTATTCTGAGTTGCCAGCATAAAAACCGCTATATTATTTAGTACTTTTTATAAAAATATATTACGTTCATATCAGTGTGAAGTGGAGCCGGCCTTTACTACTTTCAGCGATCGTATTCTACATATTTTATGACATACTATCGACACTTGCAGCGTATAAATTTCTGGGAAGCTTTCAGTATGAGAAAAGCTTCTTGATCAGATCGGCGTTTGACGCCGCCGGCATCCCCGGCTTCATCGCACTTAAGGTGGCCATCTCGTCCATCGCCATCTTCACCGCCTACGCCCTGATGGAATGCTACAGCCGCCTCAGGACCTTCGGCGCCGGGATCCTTGCCGGCGCCAGTGCTGCCGGCCTGTTTGTCGGCACATCCAATTTCAACATCCTGATCAGCGGCAGCTCCTTCTGGGTACTCGGTCTGGACAGCGGGGCCATCGCCGCGGCCATCATCGTACTCTTCGCAGCGGGGGGTCTGCTGCTGTCGGTGGGATATAAACCAGCACCGACGATCCGGCATTCATAGCATTTGCTCAAGCCTTTCATCCCCAGAAATTCCCAGTACAGGTATCTTTTCCCCACAGCTGGGACATTTTTTATCATTAGTAATCGAATAGCGCACGATGTGGTACCCGCTGCGCTCGATCAGCAACTCACCGCATTTAGGACACCAAGTGCTTTCATACCGATGGCCGGGCGTGTTGCCCACGTATACGTAGTTAAGGCCTTCCCCACGGGCGATATCATGAGCCTTTTCCAAGGTTCTCAGGGGCGTCGTGCTCGCTCCGTCCATTTTGTACATGGGATGGAAACGGGTAAAATGGATTGGAGTGTCAGGCCCGAGATTGTCGAACACCCATTTTGATAGGCCACGCAGCTCGTCATCGCCATCATTTAAACCGGGTATAATAAGGGTGACCACCTCCACATGAATGCCATATTCCCGTGCGATCTTGGTGGACTCGAGCACAGGCCCCAACCTCGCCTTACAGACTTTGCGGTAAAAGTCATCGGTAAACGCCTTAATGTCCACCCGGTACGCGTCCAACAGGCCTTTCATCACCTCCATGTGCTCGGGCGTAGCATAGCCGTTCGTCACATAGACGGTTTTTAAGCCGTTCCTGCGGGCCTCTATGGCACAATCCTTGGTGAACTCGATCCAGATAGAAGGCTCATTATATGTCCACGAGATGCTTCCGCATCCTGCCCTCATCGCGGCCGAGATCGCCTGCTGGGGAGTGACATCATGGGAATAAACGTCCTGGATGTCGGCTTGAGAGATGGTCCAGTTCTGGCAGTGCTCGCAATGGAAGCTGCACCCCACCGACCCCATTGAGTACGAATTGCTCCCAGGATAAAAATGGTAGAGCGGCTTCTTCTCAATCGGATCGCTAGCAGCCGAAGTCACTGTACCGTAGATAAGGCTGTAAATTTTTCCCCCGATATTTTTCCTGGTCCGGCAATTGCCGAGCTTTCCCTCGTGGATCAGACACCGGTAGGCACAGACGTTGCACTTTGCTCTCCCCCGATCTGCCCCTTCCCACAGGATTGCCTCCTTAAGCATTCTCCATCACCCCATGTTACTACTGTACATAAGAGATGCTGGTTATATTATATTATATTTTATCGCTATAATCGCGATATGGCAAGCCCATACATCGTTTTAATCGTAATCGCTTCCCCACTGATCATATGTGCATAGAGCAATTATGGTTAAGACTATTGACTGATAGTAGGGTAGGATTTATATACTCCCTGTTAATAGTAGCTATTCGAGGAGACGATATATGGATATCGGCTTACCCGGCAAGATCTAGAGAACCGCTGACCGGGAATACCAGCCACAGCAGCCGTGACGGTTTTTTACCAAATATAAAGCCGTAATAATGGTTCGTAGCTTAAATACTGCATATACAATCGCTAAACGATAAAATATTTGTAGATGAAAGGCTTAATTCAGAAGGTCGGAAGGTCGAAAGATGAAAAAGATACTTGCCCTCTTATTGATCAGTTTTATCGTTTTAACGTTCTTTGTTATAATTGATGTAAGTGCGACAAGTCAGACGTTCACAGCAACAGGAACTGTTTTAGATAGGCATGGCCAGCCTGTGAAGGGTGCAACCGTCACACTTGAGGATGGAGGGTCCCTTCCAATAGGCACAACGACGACGGATGATAATGGCGCTTTCAATTTTGTCGATGCCGTTATAACCGGCGAGGATAAAAACTGTCGCGTCGAAATAACCTATACGGACGGGGATAAGACCTATTACGCTGGGGGTGTGAACATGCGCTGGGTTTCGGCCGAAACCAGCGGTGGTAGAGTGACGTTCGATACCACAGATACAACTCTAACAGATTATCCTCCCCCGGAATACGGTTACCTAACTGGCACTCTGCTATCGGACGGCTCAAACACGGCAACCCTCGGCAACGGTGTTGTCTATGTGAAGAGCAACGACCTGACATATTACACGATAACCAGTAACGGTGCCGATAAAGGCCATTTCTCCATGCGTCTGCCGACCGGCCACTACGAGGTATACGCGCAATATACCGCTGATGGCAAGATATACCAGTCACCGTCGAAGGACGTCGATATAACAGGTGTATTAAGCTCTTCTCAAGCGGGATCAATAAATATAAATGTGCCCATGTCAGTGGGGGC
>DATHCY010000091.1:0-17692 GCA_035319305.1 Methanocella sp. | reverse complement strand
GGTCAGCATGCGAGAGTGCCTATCTGATAATGGGATCTGTATTATCCACATGGAGAACTTCGATGCTCTGTATAGGGATAGGGAGCGTTTTATACCGACCGGGCATTCCCGCCGGAGCGATGGATCGGAGACATTCATCTTTGCCATCGACTATTTCCGTGATCGGGTCGTCTTTAATATCGTCTCGGTGATCGAGCGCTGTGGCAGGTCGCAGTTCAACGTAGACGTGGTCGAGTATAACCCGGTTCCGGTGAAAAAGATGGAGCGGTTGATCGTAAGGGCGGGGTTCTGTGATGTACGAAAATATTGTGACTTCCGTATGACGCCTTTTGGCATGCGGGATACTTACGATGTGATCTATGTGGCAGAAAAAGGGCCTGGAAAGCAAACTATTATATCGTGAGGGTGTTTTTAAGAGATGGATATTATGAACGGTGCGCTCGTCGACATCGAGAAGGTGCTGGAGAAAAGGGCGGCGATGATCGAAAAGGAGATCGGCCTGCTGTCGTTCGTCATTGAGCCTCCGGAGCTGGCAGAAGTCGTGAGATATGCCCTTGAGCAAAAAGGAAAGAAGATAAGGGCGGCGCTACTAACGATTTCCTGTGAGGCGGTCGGGGGTAGTTTTACTCAGGCTTTAGTCCCGGCCGTGATCATGGAGATGATACATAACACCTCGCTGATCCTCGATGATGTTATCGATAAGGCAGACACTCGGCGGGGCAGGTCGACTATCAATAAGCGCTGGGGCAACAATATGGCCCTTATTGCCTGTGACGCGCTTCTGGCGCTGGCGATAAGGCAGACATCGCGCAGCAATGCACGGCTGACGGGAGCCATTATCGAGTGTGCGGCGACGTCAATGCTCAATCTAGCGGAGGGCGAGGCGCTTGAGCTGGTGCGCAAAGACTATACCATCGATGATTATTACCGGATCGCCGATTGCAAAACGGCATCTCTGTTCAGGGCTTCGGCCGAGGTGGGCGCGTTGGTGGGTGGCGGGACCGATCGGGAGGTGCGGGCGATGAGGATTTACGGCAACTGTATCGGCACCGCGTTCCAGATCAAGGACGATATTCTGGACGTTACGTCGAGCAACGATACGCTAGGCAAACCGACGTTGATCGACCTGAAGATGGATCGGCCGACGATTATTATGCTGTTGGCACAGGAAGGTGGCATCACTCGGGAAGAGATGCTGAGGATGAGTCGGGAAGAGCTGCGGGAAGCCCTCGTGCCGTCAGTGGCCTGTGCGGAGATGATGGCCGTCAGGAAGATCGAAGAGGCCAAGAGACAACTCAAAAACCTGAGGGAAGGTCCATCACGGGATCGCCTAGAAGCGCTGGGCGATTATGTGCTTGCCAGAAGTAAGTAATAAGATCGGACGGCGTATTTTTCAGAGATTCATGGCGAATGTTAGCACCAGGATGGTGCTGGCAAAGATGTATATGCTGCTAGCGGCCTTCAGGTAAGGCAGCAGCCGCAGGGCTTCTGCATTGTGTTTCAGTAGGCCCAAGGATGCGTATGCCGATGCAGGAACCAAAAGCAGGACGAGCGAAGCTGGCCAGGGTATCACATCGACCACGATGGCGATGATCAGCGAAATGTAGGCTGCGATCTGCATCAGCACATACATATATGCAGCGCTTTTAGTGCCCATCATCACTACCAGGTTCATTTTACCGGCCTGCAGATCGGCCTCGTAGTCGGGGAACTCGAAAATGTAGAGAGCCGCGGTGTTAAAAAACGCGATCGGGAGCGAGGCTATTATACACACGCTAAAAACGTTCACAATGCCGAAGAACCCCGTAATGGTAGATACAGGCACCTGCACTAGGAAGGCCCCCAGCACGATTAAAGGGGTTGCCATAAGTCGCGCGATCTCGCCAAGCCCACGGTAACTGAGTTTGAACGGCGGGGCCGTATACGCGATCCCCATGCCTACCCCGACAGCGCCGATCAAAAGCACCGTAGGACTGCGAAACATAACAATAAAGATGCCGAGCAGGATACAAAGCGCGTAGCAGATGCATCCGGCCAGTAGGACACGAGATGGCTTGAGCACTTTTTCCGGAAGCAGGCCGCTTCCACCGCTATACGGTGTCCTCACCTTATTCAGTACGTCAGCGCCGCTCATGAAGTCGAAGTAGTCGTTGATAATGACTGTACCTGCGTGTAACAGCAGCATGGCCACTACGGAAAGGAAAAGGTAGGGGACGCTGAAAAGTTCAGGATAATATACGTAGGCGATCGCGGACCCCAGAAGCACCGGAAGCGATACAAAAAGGAGAAAACGGACCCGGAACTCCCTCAGCCATGCTTTGAAATTGATCATAATCTGCTACCTGGCGAACCGGTCATGGTTCGCGTACGTACACGTACGTACACATACGTATATCGCTTATATCTTCATCGTATATATGTTCCAGTCGCCGTTACGGTTATCCATGTATATGACCTGATCGCCGCATATCTGAGGGCTCATCTGGTCGTGTGGCTCGTTGGTCAACTGCCGTTCTTTACCAGTAGCGTCATCGTACATGTATATGTTCCAGTTGCCATCGCGGTTGTCATCATATACGATCTTGGAGCCGGAAATATCGGCGCTGTACTGCCTTCCAACATTGATGATCTTTCTAGTGGTGCTGTCCCCGATGTTGTATAGATAAATATGGTTATCGGCACCGTTATGGTATACCACTAGATTGCCGGATATCCGGGGGTGATCGCAGTTGGCGCCGGCGATCTTGGTCCATGATATATGTTCGATATCGTAGAGTATGACCTCTCTGCTTCCGTTATTCTGGTTCCACCAGACGATATTATTCCCGTCTCCGCGCGGCTCAAGCGGTTCGCTGATATTTTTTGCCCATAGGTCCATGGTTGCATCCTGCTTCATATAGGCATAAATGCTGAAGACATCGATCATGTTTCCATCGTTAGAGGTGAATATAAGCTTGTTGTCGAAGATATTCGGAAACTCTCGGGGAGAATTCTTACATGGGGAAGCTATCACCATGGTTTTGTCGCTGATGTTAAACATGTGTATGATGTTATCTGTGCCGTTCCAGATGGCTACCTCTCCACAGCCGACGGCCCCGAAAGAACGCTCGTTGCCGCTGCCGATGATCTGATCGCTCAGCGACTTCGTGTCGTAGAGGTGGATGTTATAGTTGTTGTCCCCGACTATCTCGTCGTAGACGATATAACTGTCTTGGATGCCTGGAGGCATGGCGATTTTTAACCCGTCGGAAACTTTGGTATCGGATTCGTACTTGACGGCCGGCATATCTGTCGCTACCGGGGTCGGCTCAATTTGTAGCGTCGGCTTCAGCACTGGCGTCGGCGTTAGGGTGGTATGTGTAGGTATCCTTGTCGGCACGGAAGCAGGCATTGCTGAGGAGGATATTGGATCGCCCGAATGCGAGTTGATATGACCATAGATAAAATAGGCGCATATACAGAGTATGATTACCAGTATGATCAACGCCCCAAAAAACATGACTTTTGAAAAAGTGCTCTCTTCAGGTCGCTTTGATGGACGCATAAGATTTACCCTGGTACTCAATGGATTAGTCAGTCCATTGCATATATACGTGACGGATTTAAAACCTTCGTATCCTCACCCATCCTCCTGGCGGGAAGTGTTTTCAGAATAAGGACTCAACAAATATATTTACGATAAATGTCAAAATAACCAGGAGTAGGATGGTACTCGGTGCTCAAGCTGATCGAGAAACGCAGGGAGCTTATCGGCCTGATCGAGAAGATCACCCACGATAAGGGCTATTTTGATATACAAGACCTGGTTGCAGAGACCGGCCTTCCGCGCAGTACGTTACAGGACTGGATCAACCGATTTGTTGATGAGCGTTGTGTCGAGGTACTGGAAGAGCGTGCGGGCAGGAGGAGGGCAAGGTATGCGCGTAGGCGCACCAGAAGTCTGCCTACCACGGCGTGCAAGCGTATATTTACAACAGTCGACGGGGACTTTGTAGAGATTTTCCACGAGTGCCGAAGCGAAGGGTGCATCTCCTTCTGCGAGTATATGTACTCCAGGGGGAACCCGGTAGTGCGGAAAAACGGCCTGATTTTAAGGCAGCGTATCAGCAGGCCCGGAGATCTTACGATGGACGCCGCCGCTTCGCTCGGCCTGAAAAAAGTATGCGTGAAGGGTGGGAAGGTATACCAGACGATTCGCACTTTTGGCGGTCCTGCCTACTCTCTGACCGAGATGATGGAGCAGGCCGATGGAGTGCTAGAAGTCAAATATTCCCAGAAAGGTTTCTATACCGAAGGCGTGGTCGCCACGGAAGCGCTTACACATGTTGTAATAGGGGTCGACGATACGGACGGTATCGACCACGGGGCGACCTTCGCGCTTACCCTGTCGCTGCTGGACCAACTGTCCGCGATTGAGGGGGTGCACCGGATATCTCACAACGTGGGTTTCCTGTACCCGGGTGCTCCGGGGAAGACCGCGGGTAACGCGGTCAGCTACATCGAACTGGGGGCCAGGCAGGAGCTTGTCGACGATGTCATCCAGACGGCTATTGACTATGTGAGGGCCGGAACCGGATCCGATAATACGGGCATGGCGGTTAAGATCGGGATGCACAGCTGCCCTGCGCTAGTTAAGTTTACTAGGCGGGCCAGGACCGGCATTGTGACGGTAAAGGAAGCGCTTGCGGCGGCGAAAAAGTCGAAGGTAGCCACCTACAATATCACCGGGAAGAGGGGGATCATCGGCGCCGTAGCGTCGCTGGGAATGGTCGAATGCCCGCCAGGTATCCTTATGGACGTCAGCAAAGAGATCGGATGAGCAATGAGGACGGCGCCCACGGTTAAAACCGTGGGCTTTATGGTCTTACAACCGGCGCATTACCCAATACGACTATTGCGGGTTTCATCGTCTACACTCAGAGTTTTATACTACGGACATTCCCATTAACTCGAAATCGCTGAGTTCAATAGCAAGTCTAACCGGCCATGTAGCACTTTCAGCCGATATTATAAAGGTTAAACGATAATGGACATGTAGTACGGAGTTAAATAAATTTTACGGGATTTGGAGGGGATTCATCCCAGTTAAATACGTGTTTCTACACCCGTGGCCCGCCCGCTTTGTAATACAATGGCTGACATACGAAAAGACTCGGTGCTGGTAACTGGACTGGTAGATGGAAACAGTTTATACAGTTTATAGGCGAACTACCATGCCCTGAAGGACATGGCTCCTGTTTCGTTGAAAAGGCACTTGCTATACTTGATGGTAGGCGCTAATCTCCTTCCTCGTTATTGATAAAGCGATCGTATGTCAGCTGATATAAATAGCAGAGTGAGATCGTGAGGTCGGATTGTATATTCTGGTGGTTGAAATCCTGGCGGAAGCTATACGTCGGGCAGGGTGCATCCAGTTCCGTGGTACTGTAGGGGGCGTAGGCCTATCACAAGAACTTCTCAGTATTCGTTCCATCCCTCGGGGCTGCCTACGATGTGAAGGGCGTGACGACTCCGGGTTTCAGGGCCTGGCCGGGAGATTGATGTGGATTGGATATCAGGCTGTATCAGCCTGTTCGACGGCCTTCTTCCTCTTCGGCATGGCCTTCTTCTGTATAGACTTCGCCGCTGAGGCGGAAGCTTTCTTCGGGACCGTAGCGGTTCCTGTGGTGGCTTCTTCCGACGGGGCGGCCTCTTTCTTTTTCTTCTGCCACTCTTCGAAGTTGCATTGTGGGCAGCCTAGTTCCCAGGGCTTCTTGCCTCCGGTGATAATTTTTATATGGCTCAGCCCGTGTTTTTCGCAGGTCTTGTTGGTTGCAACGATGGTTCCTGATGGGGGCAGCGGCAATGAGAAGGTGCAGTTTGGATAGCCGGTACACCCGATGAAGCGACCGCCGCGCTTGCTCTTGCGCACGATCAGATCAGAGCCGCAGGTTTGGCACTTGCCGAGTATCTTGTCTTCTCGCAGGCCATCGTATAGGACTTCTCGAATTTCGTCGTGGTTTTTGTCTAGGATTTCGAAGATCGTTTCTAGCATTCCTTGGGATTCGTCGACCACTGATCCTTCATGGATCCTACCATCAGCGATCTGGTCCATGTCTTTTTCGAGCCGGCTGGTCATGTCGGGCTTCGTGATTAGGTCTGCATACCGCTCTAGCGCGTTGACCACGGCGATCGCTGTGTTCGTCGGCTGGGGAGGGTTGCCGTGGACGTAGCTGCGGGCGTAGAGCTTCTGGATCGCCTCATGTCGAGTCGATTTGGTGCCGAGCCCTAGGTCTTCCATCATCTTCACCAGTCTGCCTTGGCCGTAGCGGGTTGGCGGCTGGGTGATCTTCTCCGGCATCTCGATTTTCTTCACTTTGAGAATTTCGCCGACTTCCAGCTGAGGCAGGGCTTCTTCTTTAGGCATGCCATAGGGATAATAGTGTCGCCAGCCGTCGTCAATGAGCCTGGAGCCGTTGGCTTTGAACAGCTCGCCGTTGACATCGATGATGGCATTCCTCGTCTCCCAGGTGGCTGCAGGTGCCAGCGTGGCGAAGAACCGGCGTACGATCAGCTCGTAGACCCGCCATTCGTCCTCGGCCATCTCGGATTTATTCGCGTTCGTCACAGGATAGATAGGCGGATGGTCCGTAGTCTCCTTCTTGCCTCGGGACGGGGTGAGCTGCTCCATTGCAAGCAGTTTTCGGGCGTCCTCCCCGAACTCGTCGCCTGAGGCGAACCCCTGCAGGACGTCCCTCAGGTTCAGGCTTGGGGGATAAACGGTATTATCGGTACGAGGGTACGAGATCCACCCGTTGACATATAAATTTTCAGCAATGCGCATGGAATTGGCCGCGCTAAAGCCGATGCTCGCCGCGGCCCGGATAAACTCGGTGGTTGAGAGGGGTATGGGCGGTGCATCAGATCTCGAGTCTTTTCGATATTCTGATACTGTACCGGTCCTGCTGAGCTTTTCCCGAACCGCCTCAGCCTTTTTCTTGTCGTCGAACCTGATGATCTCGTGTCTGGCGATAAACTCGGAGCCGTCCTGCAGCGTAGCATAAATCTCCCAGTAAGGGGTCGGCACGAAGGCTTTGATCTCCTTTTCCCGATCGACCAGCAGGGTCAGCAGCGGAGTCTGCACCCGGCCCACTGACAGGAAGCTCTTGCCCAGGCGTCCGCAGGTGAGCGAGATATACCGGGTCAGTGCAGCGCCCCAAACGAGGTCGATCTTCTGCCGGGCTTCGCCGGCCGCCGCGAGGTCGAAGTCGATCGGGACCGGATTGGAGAAAGCCCGTTCTATCTCCTGTTTTGTGATCGCGCTGAACTTGGCCCGGTCGAATTTGATATCCGGCCGGTACTCATGGATGATAGTATAGGCCTCGACGCCAATCAGTTCGCCTTCTCGGTCGAAGTCCGTAGCGATGGTCACATGTGTGGCGTCTTTTGATAATTTTTTTAGAGCGGTTGCTATCTTCTTGTGGGTATACCGCATCTCGGTCTCCGCCCGGATCAGGTCCCTGGGCTGGGTCACCGACCAGTTATTATAAGCCTCCGGAAAGTCGATGTTGACGATGTGGCCGGATAAGCCTACGATCGATGTATCGTCCGAGGAATAAACCGGGACGCCATCGATCTTCGTCTCTTTTATGCCCCTGTTGAACAGGATCTGCGCGATCTTCTTTGCCGTAATGTTTTTTTCAGTGATAATCAGGTGCATTCAAGCAGCTCCTTCAGCAGCGTGTTAACCTCAGACGGGTCGGCCCTGCCGCGCGTTTTCTTCATGACCATACCTACCAGGTAGTTCAGCGCCTGAGGTTTGCCGGACCTGAAGTCCTTGATCGCGGCGCCGTTCTCTTTGATCACTTCGGCCACAGCTGTACGGGTAATATTCGACTCTACCCGGGCGAGGCTCTTCTTTCTGATAACCTCCTGAGGCTCGCCACCCTCATTCAGCAGCGTTCGGATGATCTCTACCGCGCCTTTATCGGTGATGATGCCTGTCTTCAGCTGTTCCAGGATGAACACCATCTTTTCCGGCTCGAAAGCATCTCTTACGTCCCGATCCCTGTAATTCAGCTCCCCTTTCAGGTAATCGGCCACCCAGGTCGCCGCCATAACCGGATCGATCCTGCCTGCCACATACTCGTAGTAGTTGGCGTCACGGATTTCGGCGGTGAGTACCTTCGCGTGGTTATCCGAGATGCCATATTGTGTTCGGAAACGCTCTCTTTTGGCGTCAGGAAGCTCGGGTAACGACAGCTTGAGTCGATGCTGCCAGTCGCTCACTGCCATAGGCACCAGATCGGGCTCCGGGTAGTACCGGTACTCCTCGGCTTGTTCTTTGGAGCGCAGCGTTATGGTACAGTTACGCTCGTCATCGTAATGTCGGGTCTCCTGTACGACCCTGACGTTTCGGCGCTTCATATTCTGCTGCCGCGATATTTCGAAGAGCAGCGCCCTTTCCACGCCTTTGTACGACGAGATGTTCTTGATCTCCACTCTCGCACCGCCTTTCAGGGAGACGTTCGCATCGACCCTCAGCGCGCCGGGGAGCGAGCCATCGAACACATCGAGGTATTCCAGAATATTGCGCAGTTTGTTGATAAAACGTCGCGCTTCTTTAGGCGAGCGTAAGTCGGGCTCGGTGACAACCTCGATGAGCGGCATGCCGGACCTATTATAGTCGACTAGCACGAATTTGCTAGTCTCAATGGAGCCCTGGTGCACCAGCCGTCCTGGGTCCTCTTCCATATGGACCCGGCGTATTCGGATGGCCCGCTCCGTCCCATCCGCTTCCACCGTTAGAATTCCGCCGGCTGCAATGGGGTAGTCGTATTGAGTGATCTGGAATCCCCGGGGTAGATCCGGGTAGTAGTAGTTCTTACGGTAGAACTGGGTGTGGGCAGCGATCTCGCAGTTGAGCGAGAGGCCTACCATGATCGCATACTCAACCGCCTTTTTGTTGATTACGGGGAGTGCGCCGGGCAGGCCGAGGCAGACCGGACATGTATGAGTGTTCGGCTCGGACTCGTGGTGCTTCGTGGAGCAACCGCAGAACAGCTTGCTGTTCAGCTTGTTCAGCTGGCAGTGGATCTCCAGCCCGATAATGACATTGTCCTCCGTTCAGAACCCCCCTGGTATCTTCTGGAAATCCGTATTCGATTCAAACGTGTAAGCGGTACGGATAAGAAGCGGCTCGTCGAACAGATTGCCGACCAGCTGCATGCCGATAGGAAGCCTCCCCGCGAAGCCGCAGGGCACCGAGATCGACGGCACTCCGGCCAGGTTGATGGGAAGTGTGTTCACGTCAGCCAAGTACATTGACAGAGGATCATCGACTCTCTCGCCGATCTTAAAGGCCGGCATCGGCATCGTCGGTGCGGCGATGACATCGACATCCTTGAACGCACGGGCGAAGTCGTCCCGGATCAGCGTCCGGACCTGGAGCGCCTTCAGATAGTACTTACCGTAGTAGCCCTCGGACAGCGCGTATGTTCCCAGCATAACCCTGCGCTTGACTTCGGCGCCGAAGCCTTCCGCCCGGATCCGGGAAAAAGTATTATGCCAGTTTTCGTCCTTGCCAGTGCGCAACCCGTATCTTAACCCATCGAATCGGGCCAAGTTGGAGGACGCCTCACACATGGCAATGATGTAATAAGCGGACAGCGCATGCTTAGTGCCTGGCAGCGATATCTCCCGATAGTCGGCACCGAGCTCCTGCAGCTTCATGATACCGTCCCAGACCGCCCGTTCGACCTTTTTATCCATGCCCTCAGAGAAATACTCTTTCGGCACTCCGATGGTAAGGCCTTTGACATCCTCCTTTAGGTAATCCGTATAACATACATTATCGGCCTCGGAAACGCTGGTGCTATCTTTGGGATCGCCGCCAGCGATCACGTCCAGCAGCAGCGCCGCATCACTGACATTTCTTGCGATCGGCCCGACCTGCTCCAGCGAGTTTGCATAGGCGATCACACCATACCTGGATACTAAGCCGTACGTAGGCTTGATTCCCACCACGCCACAGAACGCGGCAGGACATCGGACAGAGCCGCCGGTATCTGTGCCGAGGGCCATACGGCTCTCCAGCCCAGCCACAGCCGCGGCGCTACCGCCGGAAGAGCCTCCGGGCACCCGAGAGAGGTCCCACGGGTTCCTCGTCGGACCGTATGCGCTGTTCTCGGTCGAAGTGCCCATGGCAAACTCATCCATATTGGCCTTGCCGGTAATAACCGCACCCTCTTTACGGAGCCTCGCGACTACTTCGGCATCGAACGGCGGCGTATAGCCCTCGAGGATCCTCGATCCGCAAGTGGTCCGCAAGCCTTTCGTGGTAATGCAGTCCTTGATCGCGACGGTCACACCCGCAAGACGCCCTGCGAGCCTACCATCGTCCTCCGCCTTGGCCGTTTCCAGAGCTCCAGGCTTATCGATGGTGATAAAAGCGTTGAGCTTGCTTTGCTCGATACGTTCGAACGTCCTGTATGAGGATTCCAGGTAGCCTGCCATGATCACACGATCCTCGGCCCTTTGATGAACCCCTTCTCTTTCCGGGCCGCGTTGGCCGTGGCTTCCTCCTGGGATAGCGACCCCTCAGCCACATCCTCCCGGAAAACGTTGGTTAGACCGATGACGTGGTATGTAGGCTCCACGCCGTCCGTATTGACCCCGTCCAACTCCCTGAAGTAATCCAGGATCGAGTTGAACTGCTTTGCGAATAGCCCCGTCTCCTCGTGCTTGAGGTCAATACAGGCGAGCACGCCTATGTGTTCTACGTCTTTTTCGGTGATCATACAAGCACAACCTTGTTGTACAGTGTCTGCAGATATATAGGAACATCAGTCCCATGATTACGAGCGATACGCTCCAGCGCCTTCTGCACGCCGGTACCATACTGGATGGCCTTCTTAGGCGCGGAAGATATTTCCAGCGGGAGGTATTTCTCCGCTACTTTTCTAAGGACATATTTCCGTATATAATCCTTGCCATTAACGTGTAGCTTCAGCGAGGGATCGATCTGCCGGGCGAGCCCCAGCAGGGAGAGATCAAGATAGGGCACTCGCAGCTCCAGGCCCGAAGCCATGGTTACAGCATCGTCCCTTTCTAGGTTGGCGCCCGCGAGACCATGCTGATCATGGTCCAGCATGGCCTGAAGTCCGCCCCCACCACGGCCCGTCGCCTCGTATCGGGCGTAGCCGGCAAACAGTTCATCGGAGCCCTGGCCGGATAAGAGCACTCTATACCCATCGCTTCGGGCTCTCGCAGATAATATATAGAGAGGCAGCGCAATAGCCACCTTCATCGGCACAGCGCTCTCGATAGCGTAGATCACACCGGGCAGCGCCTCCTCTACGTCCTTCTCCGTGATCTCGTAAACCACGTGACGGCCTTCGACCCCCATCAGCCTGGCCGCATTCCTAGCCGCAGCCACGTCAAACGAACCTGGCATGCCCACGGTTAGCAACGGCACCTCCGGAGCCAACGCCCCGATCAGAACGCTATCGACACCTCCGGAGAACGTAATGGCTGCATCCTTGTGCAGACGCATCCGGACGGCCCCGGACAACGCGCTATCCAGCAGCCGAACGGCTTCCGCCTCGTCCGTGATAGCTGCCTGCATCGGGGGCAAGTCGATAAAACGTCGCTCAACTCCGCCGGAATACACGCACCCAGGAGTAAGAGACCTGATATCCCTGATCCCGACCCTCGCTAGCGCCTTCCGCTCCGACGCAAAGCCGAACCCACCAGTTTCGGAGCGCCCATAATATAGCGGCTTAATGCCAACCGGGTCGCGGAAAAGCACGAGCCGCTTCCCATCCCACACGGCAAAAGCGTACTCGCCGTTGATCGACAGAGCGACGTCCGCGAAACCTTCAACACCCCCTCTGCTAAGGATCGAGGCCAACACCCCCGTATCCGACGAGACGCCGCCTGAGGGAAAGCCTGAGGGAAAGTCCGAATGGTTATAGATCTCGCCGTTGTAGACGAAGGTCAGGCCGTCGGTAGAAGCGGGCTGGGAAAAATCGCCAGTGATCTTCAGATGTGCATGGCCGAAGCTTACTTTATCATCACCCCATATCGCCGACCCGTCAGGGCCGCGGTGGCTGAGTGTTTCGATCATCAGGCTGGTCTGTCGCCGGGCATTTTCGCCAACGAAGCCGGCTATTCCGCACATAGATGGCAGATAAAGGTGGGATGGATAAAAAGCTTTCTTATTCTGCATATATGTATGGTCAGCACGCATACATATTCCATGTTTATCGGCCCGGACAATTTTAAATTATCCGTTTTACAGGCATCATAAGGCTACGCAGCTCCCGGATATACTCCCGCCTGAAAGTTGCTAGCAGTATCATGTACACTATCACAGCCGAGAGGACCATTAAAGCCAGCAAAGGTGCATGCGATATATTCATCGCCCTTCCGGCCAGATAAGCGCCAAAGATCACAGCCCCCATAGAAATGCTCAACAGCGAATCGACGGTCAGCTCTTCCAGGTACCTGCGCCAGCTGAGCTCTATGATCTTGCCTGTGATTGTCTGCAACATTGTAAACTGCATCAGGCTGATCGCCGCAAAGGCCAGCGTCAACACGATGATGCCATAGCCGGTCAATAGGTAGAATACCAGCGCGTTGATGGCCGCCACTATGAAGTTCCAGATAAACCCGATGTCGGCCCGCCCTTTCGCCAAGTACGTGGGTACGGTCGTGGCGCCCAGCGACTTGAATAGCCCGACAACGCATAGGATCTGAACCAGCGGGATCACATCCCCCCAGCCAGGGCCTAGGAGTACCGGCACGAAAACCGGCGCGGTGAGCGTGACGACGGTAAGGATTGGGAATGTGGTGAACGCGATGAACCGAGTCATATGCAGGTACCCGTCCTGCAGCAGGTTGTCGAGGCCCTGGTACCTCGATAACAACGGAAATGACACCGTCATTAACACCGTGTTCGCCCGCAGGATCGGGTTGATGATCATCTGGTAGGCGATGGAGTAGTTACCGAGTACCCGGGCGCCGAGGTACCGGCCGATGATCAGGTTGATCACGTTGATCGAGAGGTATGTGACAATACGCTCGCCGATCTGGTACATGCCGAATCCGATGTACCCCTCTAGGTCCGAGGTTCGAAAATGCAAGCGGGGTTTCCACTCCCGACAACCTATAACGAGGTATTCTATGCTACGCAGGCCATAATATAAGATCTGCCCTATAGCGAGGGCCATGACCCCGAACCCCAGGTATGCCAGCGCGATCGAGGAGATCATGCCGATGAAAGAGGCTGAGATCTCAACCATGGACATCACGTGGAACCGCAGCTCCTTCTGCAGAAGGACCTGAAACAGCTGCCCCGGAGGGGTAACCAAGAAAATAATGCTGGTGACGATCATTACCCCGCTTATCCGGGGCTCGTGATAGAAACCGACCACATACGGGGTGATTAGGATCATCGCCCCGAACAGGATCACACCTGCCAGGATCTCCAGCCAGTATAGCGTGGACAGCTGGTCCAAGGCGGTGTGCCGACGCTGGATGACAGCGTTGGAGACGCCCAGGTCTGTGAAGGCCTGCGCCACCCCAATAACCACCATGGCCATTGCCATCAGTCCGAAGTCGGTCGGCACGAGGAACCGGGTCAGTATGGCTACCTGCAGGCACTGGAAGGCCGATGTCACTATCGTGGACAGGCCAATCCATTTGGCCCCGAAGACGGCGTGACTTTTGACGTGTATCTGATCGGACATGGAACAATAATGAAAACGCGCTAGTAACAGTTAAAAATGAGACAAAAATCAGCCGTATTGATTCCAAAAATACTGGGTTTTTCACATGAGCAGGCGGGGCGTTCGCGCCAAGCGGGGCGGCTCGATCTCAGATTAGGGCCTCCTGTGGCCGTCTTCGAGCCCCCTCTTAGCCATGATTCCCAAGCTCCTGTACACATAGGTCAGTCCGAACCAAATCTGCTTTAGCCTGAGGTACCTAGTGAACTTGGATTCGCCCATCCTGGGCCGGATGGTTACAGGACAATGTCCGATTTTCAGCCGTTCATTCCACGAATTGAACACAATGTCGTACTCGATATCAAAGCCTGTAGCTTTCAGCCCGGGGTAGATAGCCTCGACGGCGCTTCGGCTAAAAACCCAGTAGCAGCTCTGAATGTCGGGTAGGTTCTGGCGGTAGGCGAGGCTAACGATCTTCGAGGTGGATCGGTTGATAAATAGCGAGAAACGCCCGAGCAGCCGGATTTGCATCTGCGGGTCCCGGTTGCCCAGGACGACTCCGTATCCTTGGTCGAGCCGGTCCAGCAGCCCCTTCAGTTCGGCGGGATCGCAAGTATAGTCGGCGTCGATCATGGCCAGGTACCGGTAACTGCTGCTCTGTAGGAAGTATTGCATGGCGGTACGGACCCCGCAGCCTTTACCCCTGCCGAACTGCTGCGGCAAAAAAACGTAACCGGAGCTTTCGGCTACCTGCCTGGTCCCGTCGACGGAACCGCCGTCGACCACAAGGACATCATACGCTGGCGGTATCTCGAGGGCCAGTGCCTTCAATGCTTTTTCTTCATTTAGAGTGGGCAGAAGCAACAGGCATTCGCTGGCCATCGCATCCCTATTTCCCGGCCGTATAGCCTTCTTTACGCAGAACTTCCTCTACCTGCTCGACGGCAGTCCCGATGTATTTCTCCGGATCGGTGATTGAATCCACATCCGCCGGCGTCAGCTTTGCTGCTATCTCCGGATTGGACAGCAGCGCCTCTTTCAGGGTCAGGCCCTGCTCATATGCTTTCATCGACGCGTCCCGGACGATCTCGTGGGCCGCCTGCCGGCCGAAGCCCCTGCAGGCAAGCGCGACCATAACCGCCTCGCTCATTTGCATCCCGCGGAGCACGTTCAGGTTGCGCTTGATGTTCTCTGGATAAAAGGTTAGGCCGGTGATAACCCGGATGGTCTTGTTCAGGATGTGATCGAGCAGGATCGTGGCCTCCGGGATGATCACTCGCTCACAGGACGAGTTGGTGAGATCTCGCTCGTCCCATAGCACATTGTTCTCCAGCGCCGGTCCCACGTAGGAACGGACGACCCGGGCAAGGCCGCAGACCTGCTCAGCGTTAATAGGATTCCGCTTATGGGGCATGGTGGACGAGCCAACCTGCTTTTTGCCAAAGCCCTCAGCCAGTTCGCCGATCTCACTACGCTGCATAAGCCGGATTTCTAGGCAGATCTTATCCAGGGTGCTCGCTACGCCCGCTAGGAACATCATGTATTCCGCGTGCCGGTCACGCTGGACGATCTGGCTGGATACGGTCACGGCGGGAATACCTAGGTAGCCCATGGTCAGCTCCTTGATCCGGATGCCTTCACTGCCGAAGGCGGCCTGAGTCCCAACGGCGCCGCTCATCTGCCCAACGGCGACCCGGGGACGCATCTGAACCAACCTCTCCTGATGCCGCGAGATTTCCACGGCCCAGATAGCGAACCGCAGGCCGTAAGTCGTGGGTACGGCCAGCTGGCCATGAGTTCTGCCCGCAGTGACCAGCCGCTTGGTTGCATCAGCCTTCTCCAGCAAAGCCATCTTCAGCTTTTGCAACCTGATCTCTAGGATGCCCATCGCGTCGTTCAACTGTAACGCGAGCCCCGTATCCAGTATATCGTTGGAGGTGGCACCGTAATGGATCCACTTGCCGGCCTCGCCGCACTGCTCCGCATATGCCAGTACTACCGCCATCATATCATGGCTGATCTCATCCTCGATCGCCTTGACCCGGTCGATCTTGACATTGCCGGCGCCCTCTACGATAACCCTTGCACATTCCGCCGTCACAATGCCTACGTCAGCCTCCGCACGGGCCAACGCAGCCTCGACCTGAAGCAGCTTCTTCAGCTTAGCCTCCTCCGTCCAGACCGCCTTCATCTCCAGCGTACCATACCGGAACTCAATGGGATGTATTGCCATTATGTACCAATCCTTTGAGAGTAAAAGACAGGTGTAGATATGCGCATGACCATTAAATAGTATATGCTATTGCCACCATATGCTATTGCCGCCAATACATATGCCGCCAATACATATCTAACCATGCTGGCATGACAAACTCTCGCTCACCATAGAGATGCTATGGAATAATTTGGGTTTGTCTGACTTTTAAAAACCAAACCAATTCGCGCCAACGTATGAACTGTGCTGTGCTATTACGCTGTGCTATGCTATGATTACAGATCGAAACAGATTACAAGTTGCATATAACATCGTACGACTACTGTATACATAACCACCACATAAACAATAAGTTAATTGATCATCCTGCAGTCGCCATAATCGTCTTATGCCGCGGCCGCAGTTGACTCGACGCGTTTGAGTCGGTCAGGGTAGTTGCTGCTTAAAAAGTCGGCGCCCATATCTGCGTATTTCCCGACCTCGCGTGAATCGTCCAGGTTCCAGACGCAGACCAGAAAACCGTCCCTGTGAGCCTCGTCCACGATATCCCGGGAGACGATATCCTTGCGCAGGAAGACGGAATCCGCGAGGTAGTCGTTATGAAGGCGGTGAAAGTCAATGGGAAGCTTGCTTGCTATGGCTGCTGTCATGATCCCTGTGCTGATCTCCTTGACGCGGCGGATGGAGTTGTAGAAAAACGAGGATACGATCGTGTCCTCAACGAGATCGTTTTTCCCAATGATATCGACGACTTCGGTTTCGGTTCCCTCCTGCTTGATCTCGATGATCAGTTTGGCCCGCCCCTTCGACAGGTCGATGGCTTCCTGAAGCGTCGGCACTCGTTCTCCCTTACCCGCATCGAACCTCTTTAAGTCATATAAGCTTGTCTCGCTGACCTTCCCGTGGCCGCTGGTCGTCCTGTCGATGGTGTCGTCGTGCATGACCACTAGATGTCCATCGGCTGTACGCCGTACATCTAGCTCGATCCAGTCCACACCGATCTCGATTGCCCTGCGAAAAGAGCGGAGAGTGTTCTCCGGCTCATAGCCCGCCGCCCCGCGATGGCCAATAACCATGAAGTCGTCCATATGAAAATGTTCGTCCTGCCTATTTAAAGCCGTTAGGTACAATTCACACGAGATATGGGCTCCGGACTGTCAGATAATAACCTGGTATAAGGGCGGGTTATACGCTATCTAGGGCGTCCGGCCAGATTTTCATCTATTTCTGTTTAGCCCAGGCCGGCCCAGACACTGATCAGCGTATCGTTACTGCCAAGTTCCCACTCTGTCTGTCGCTTGTCGAGGGAACGCACCTGAGTAAATGTTTTGTTATAAGAGGTGATGTTGCCTCCCTCGTTGATCGTGCAGATCACCTTGATCGTCCCCGCGTCAGTCTTGCCCAGGTTATATGCAGTTACATTGACTACCTTGTCGGCCGTGTTATCAGGCAGCATTTTAGGCGCTATAGTATAGGTAAACGCTATGGTCGGATCGTTCTCCAGGAACGTATTGAGCCGGTCGTCTACCAAGCTGGAACGGTTCCGGAGCTCGGCGTATTGTGCAGACAAGTTATCATAGCTCGTCTTAACGGTGTCGAAATCGTTGGATGTGCGGCTATTGTTCGATGTTAGCGCAGCGTAATCGGCCTTCATCCGGCTGAGGTTCGCGTTGGCGGCTTCGTAATAAGCCTGCTTAGTATTCATCGTCGCCTCCTGCGACTTATTTGTCAAGTAAAGCGAGAATATCACCGCAACTAATACGATTATGAT
>DATHCY010000090.1:0-5777 GCA_035319305.1 Methanocella sp. | reverse complement strand
ATGTGCATAAGATGGCGGTATGCGGCGGTATCGAGCATTTTCTCTCGTTTGATGATGAGAGTATCGATGCGCTGGTAGGCTTCCTCCGTCTGAGGTTTCCGTCTAGGCCCCATCGATCGGAGTTGCTTCGGGATGCCGCCGTTGTTAGGGAGCTTCACGTGTACGGCCGCATGGTGCCCATCGGAGAGCATGACGACTTCTGGCAGCATCGGGGTTATGGTAGGGGGCTTTTGAAAAAGGCGGAAGAGATATCGGCCGATGCTGGATACCGTAAGCTCGCCGTCATTAGTGGCATCGGCGCCCGACAGTATTACCGGAAGCTCGGGTATGAGTATGATGGGCCGTACATGTCCAGGACATTAGTATAGCTGGGCGGATCTTTGATATGTTCTGGCCTTCATTTCCGCCATCCGGTTGGTGTGACGGCCCCGCCAGGGCATATTATTAATTGATAAGAATTATATATATAAAAAATTTATAATTTTACATGAATACCTTGCCGCTTGTCAGAGAACGGACTGCTGTCCTGAAAGAGCATGCGAACCTTATCATCCTGATCATTGCCGCCATCACGGCAACTGTGATCTTTTTCTGGCAGGCGTACATCACCCGCAGCCCGATCATCGGGGCAGAAAAGAGCGCGCTGATGAGCACATTATTCTTGACCGACATGATAGTCCTGGTCGTATCATTACCTATTGGGCTGCTGGCACTCTATCTGGCATCGCTCCATTTCGGCGATCTGCGCGGTACTCAGTATGATACACTCTCCATATTCATCATCGCTATGGTGGTACCCCCGGCGTTTATCGGCTGCGTACTGGCATTCAACCCCCCAGGACTGGAGCTACATAGCGTGACAGTCGGCGCATGCCTATCCGGAATGGGACTGATCGCCTCCATCTTATTTATCTTCTATTGCGCTACTTCCGTTCAGCCCAAGACCCGCATAGATCGACTGATCGACCAAATTGTCACGGATTTTCGTAAATCCGGCTTACACGAGTCAGCCACATCAATCACGGCCCAACAACCCCTTATCTCCCCTGCAGCGCTGGGCCTGATCAACCTATTGAAAAAGCTGTCCGCATCTGATGATGCTCCCGCCGTCAAAACTGCCATCGATTCCATGGCCTCGACTATAATAGCATCCATAAAAACTGATGATATGAAAAAGGTCGCCCTTGCAAGATGCATGGTATGCGGTATTGTTCAAATAGGGGCAATCGGAGCTGAGACCCGGAATTCTGACGTCGTCTGTCATGCCATCACCCGGCTGAAGGACCTGACAATCCAGTGTCAGGATGAGGATGTTTCCCCGATGGCCTTCCGAGGCATCGGTTATGTGTATGGCTCATGCGTAAAATATGGTGATTGTATCAGCATAACCGCGCTAGACCCATGGATGGCTGGGATTTACGCTGCGGTATACGATGGTACAGGCCTGAAGGAATCGCTGGACAGGGCGGTGATGACTGCAGACAGGGCGGCCATGCGAGGTGATATACTAACCATAGATGAAAGCGCCCATACCCTGTTCATGGCAGGCCAAGTGTACCGTCGGCTTGCAGAGTCAGCCAACAACAAATCTGGAGATAAGGCGTTACAGGCCATTACCATGCTGGAACAGGCCTTAAACACAAATACGCAGGGCCCGATCGACAGCGCGCTGGTCAGCGCGGAGATCGGCCGCTCGTATGTATCTCTGGCAGCATGTAGAAACCCGGTGAAGAACTATAAAAAAGCGCTCAACGCTTTTGAAAGCGCCTACGCGACTTTGACGCCCGAGACGTTTCCCTGGGATGCCGCGAGGCTGGAAGCTGATATAGGGAATGCAAACGTGCTGCTCGCTAGCGAGTACCAGAATCTCCGCCGGTATGATGACGCTTTGACCAGCGCCAGAAGCGCGATCGAGCATTATTCGGTCGCATCGAAATTTTTCACCAGAGGACACTTCAGCAAGGATAACGGACGGATCATGTCTGACACAGGACTTGCCCATACGATCATCAGCGAGATTTTCCTCAGGTCCCGGGAGCTAGACAGCGCTTTGAACCACGTATCCATGGCCATCGACTGTTACTCGATGTCAGCAAGGTCCATCGATCGTGCGGAGGCGCCAGAAGCTTATGCATCTATACGGGTGAGCATGGGCCTTGCTTACGCGAGCATGGCTGAGATTTGCTTCAAAGAAAAACGCTTCGAAGATGCGATATCCGCCTGCGACAGCGCGATCCAGGCCTACAACGAGGCGGCGAAAATCTACCAGGGGGCTGGGAAGGATCGTCTGGCTGCAGCGACAAGGAGAAATCTCAAGAAGGCCACCGATCTGTTCAATACCTTCATGATGATCGGGAGGGGAAAGGAAAAAACGGCAAGAAGTGCCGTATGAACTGCAGATAGTGAGACGGCGTACGATCGCTATGCTATGCCAAAGCGAGGATTGCCAGTTTCCCCTTTGCGTTTTTGTGCTACACCACGGGAACCCCCGGCAAAGGGCAGATCACGAGAACCATAGGTACAACCACAATAGCGGACTATTCTTTATAGCACATTCAACATAGCAACCAGCGACCACGACAATAGTCGCAAAGAAAGGGCCGCGCATAAGGTATATAGTCTCCATCCGCAGTTTATATCCCGATGAGCGGGAGAAAGCCCTTCGAAGATGCGCTGGACCACATTTTCTGGTGCGACGCGTGCAATACACCGCTGATCGCGGACGCTTGTGGAGCCTGCGGTGGGCGCGGAAGGGCTGTGGCATTGTCCCCTCCAGGCGATGTACGGTTCTGCTCGGCATATGAGCGGAGCCTCATCCGAAAATTATTCCAGGATTGCTATGGTGCTGACCCGATCGGCGATCGAATGGCCCTGCTGAATAAGATACCGGGTGACGATAAAGCAGATGAGGTGATCCTGGACGGCCGGACGATCGCTGTGGTTGCCTATGATCTGGCAACTGGCGGCTATACCCTGGACCTTCGTATCGACGGCGCCAAGCTGCTGATGCCGGTGGCCACGAAGAAGCTCGCCACCATCAACGTGCCCAGGGAAAAACATCTGAACGGCAAAGGTATCAGCGGTGCATCGGTCGTAGAGTGCTCGCCGGATATCACAGACGGAGACATCATCCTGCTAAAGGCCAGCAATTCGTTTAACGGCTTCGGAGTCGCACGGACCGATGCCGCAAATCTGAAGAACACCGCTGAGAATACCATCAAAGTACGCAAGATCAGCAGCAGCCGGGTACATCCCCACGACCGTACCCCTACGATGGCCGATGTAGTTTCCGCGAATTCAGCACGGCTTAAGTCCCTAGAGCGGGACGCGATCAATGTGATCCGAGGGTTAGCCTACCAACATAAACAGTTGCCGGTGACCGTATCGTTCAGCGGTGGCAAGGATAGCCTGGTGGTGCTGAACATTACTAGAAAGGCGGTCCATGATATAACGGCCTTCTTCATCGATACAGGGCTGGAGTTCCCCGAGACGGTCGAGTTCGTAGAGCGGTACGCCAGAGACCATCATATTACGATCAGTATTCAGCATGCAGGGGAGGCCTTTGATCAAAATTTTCCCGCCTTTGGCCCTCCTGCCAAGGACTTCAGGTGGTGCTGCAAAGTTTGTAAACTCGGACCGATCACCTCATTCCTACCCGAGGGTAGGAATGAGGTGATCACTGTTGACGGTAAGCGCCGCTACGAGTCATTCCAGCGAGGCAATATCAGCTCTGTAGAACGAAATCCCTTCGTGCCAGGTCAAGTCAGCGTATTTCCCATCAAGGACTGGCGGGCTATCGAGGTTTGGCTCTACATTTTCATGGAAAAGATGAATTACAATCCGCTATACGACCTGGGTTTCGAGCGGATTGGGTGTTGGCTCTGTCCAGCAGCACTGCAGGCCGAGTACCTGAGAATGAAAGAGCTTCACCCGGATAAATTTAGGGAGTGGGATGACAAGCTGCACGCTTGGGCAAGGGACTCAGGGTTGCCGCCGGAATATGTCGACCTGGGGTTCTGGCGATGGAAATCATTACCGCCTAAGATGCTGAAGCTGGCCCGGGAAAAAGGCATCTTTCTGAAACCACATGCCGGGAAGCGGATGTCGCTGTCCATGATCAGGGGCATCAGCCCATGTGCTGCAGGAGGCTTTAGCCTGGAGGGAGTGCTATCCACCGGGCAACGGACTGATCCCGAGGTTCTGAAGGAAGTACTAAAGACGATCGGCACGCCATCATATTCGGAGGACCTCGATGTCACGCTACTCAGAACTTCCAAAGGCACAAGCAAACTCTTCGCAGGGGGCCAAGTTTATGCTTCCTCGGATGATAAAGGGTATGCACAGCGGCTGTTTGCCGATACTGTCCGGCAAGCGCTCCGGGCATCGCTTTGCACCAAGTGTCGTATTTGTGCGAAAGCATGTCCTCGTAAAGCGATTCGGATCGACAGACATCTTCGCGTGGACGAGTCCCGATGTGATCGATGTGGAAAGTGCACTAGAGCGTGCGTTACTGCCCGTTATTACGATAAATTAACCGGAAATAAATAGAATCATTACAAAGGTATATCGTAGTTACGCAATTATGTGACGATATTCGATATCATCAAAAATTGGGCGTTGATCGCTGTAAAAAATCTTTCACTCGAAAAGTTTAAAATGCAAAGCGTATATAAGCACATGAAGGTTTAACGATGCAAGGACCCTTGCACCGCGGGCACACATCAGTATAGATAATTTGAGATCTTTAGTCCGAACAGGCTGATAATGACGACAAACCCAAATATGATCGCTATGTATGCCATGTTCGACCATTGCCCGAATATATCTTCAGCCAGTGCGGTCAGCGCGATGAAGACTGCCAGGATGAGGAATGAGACGCCAAACTCTATCAGTTTGATATTGACGCTGTCCAATATGATACACCAATCATCCTAAGTGACTGATTAGACTTATGCTTTACGATAGGACCGGAGATAGCAAGATGAGACAGGGGCTTGTACCAAAAAAGGTGTTTTTCACCAGCGGCGTAGGCCGGCATAAGGAAATGTTGGAATCGTTCGAGATGGCACTGCGGGACGCGGGCATCGAGAAGTTCAATCTGGTTACGGTGAGCTCTATCCTGCCGCCAAAGTGCGAAATTATCGACTCCGGCGACGGCCTGAAGGAGCTGTACCCAGGGGAAATCGTCTTCACTGTAATGTCCAGAAACTCTTCAAACGAGCCCAGCAGACGGATCGCCGCTTCGATCGGGTGTGCGATTCCCAAGAACCGCAGCAAGAGCTTCGGTTATCTGTCCGAGCATCACTCCTATGGTGAAACCGAGCGATGCGCAGGCATGTATGCAGAGAGGCTGGCTGAGAATATGCTCTTTACGTGGACCAAGGAGAAACCCGAGAGCACGATGAACATCTCGAAGACCGCAGAGGTCGACGATGAAGGAAACTGGACGACAGTTATATCAGCTGCCGTGTTCATATTGTAATTGGTGATCAATCCCATGCGATGTCCTGGCTGCAACGATGAGACCTGTGATGAAGAGCTGATACAGGGCAAGTGCCCGATGTGCGGTACCAGAATCGTAGATCATAAAGACACTCAAACTCAGGCGTCCGCAGAACCTTTTATCAAGTGCATATCTGACTACGATGTATCGCCTGTCGATTTCGGAGACATGCCAGTCCGCGATATCATTAACGACATCTTCGAAGACATCTTTAGTGGGGTAGAGCGCACACTACTCATCAGCTATATGGCATACGACATCTCCCAAAACACAG
>DATHCY010000089.1:0-9345 GCA_035319305.1 Methanocella sp. | reverse complement strand
AATCACTACACCGACAGTGCCGCTGAACAGGCCCAGCAGAACGGCCTCGACCAAGAAGACGACCCGAACGTCTGACCTGGTAGCTCCGACCGCCTTCATCAGCCCGATCTCCTTGACCCTCTCTCGCACGGTCAGCATCATCACGTTCATGATGCCAATGGCTCCTACGACCAGCGAGATAGCGCCGATGCCGGCGAGGGTGGTCTTAATCAGGCTGAACACGGAACTGATCATGTCAACGAACATTTTCTGGGTTAGCACCGAGAAGCCCTCGTTGCGATGAACGTATTGAAGCGCGTTTTCGACGTTAGTGGCGGTTTGGCTGGCGCCGTCTACGGTATCGGAGCGAACAGCGATATAGGAGAAGGTGTCCTGGTCTGTCAGCGTCTTGATGCCTGCCCTGGTCATGATGATCTCCGAGTTCGGATCGCCGGTCAATATCGAGCCGTTACGCTCCTGCATGATCCCAGCCACTAGGTAGCTCTGGGATTTATCCGTGTACGGGCTAGTTATGTTGATATATGAGCCTATGGCGATCCTTTTACCAAATGTGCCGTTGGCGACCTTGCTGCCGATCACCACCGAGTTCGTATCCGCTGTCGTCAAATAGCGGCCCTTGTCAACCAGGGTAGCATAGCGCTGCATGTGTTGTGGCTCGACTGCAACCACAGATAACGACCGGTTCTCTCCCTTGTAGGTGACAATCCCGCCAGCGCTGATCTCGGGATACACCTCTTTGACGCCCGGCGTGCCCATGATAATGTTGACGTCACGGTCGGTGAGCTTGGCCGGGGCCTTTTGGACTGCCGTCCCGGGCCCGGCTCCCATGTTTATGGTTCCGGGAATGACCGCCATTGTGTCGAGTTCCAGGCTGCCGAATTGTGAGCTGACCCCGGCCTGCAGGGCATCGCCGAACGTTAGCATGGCTACGATGGCCAGCACGCCGATGATGATGCCCAGGCTGGAGAGCATGGTCTTGAACTTGTTGCTTGTGAAGTCCATGACCGCGTACTCCAGCACGTCGTATGCTTTCACTTCTTCGCCCTCTGACTTCTCATGAACGCGTATATACCTCCGATGGCGATTAGAACGACGAGGATAACGCCTATTACAATCAGTAGCGTATTGCTATCTGCGCCACCCTGCGCTGCCGCATCCTGAGACTGGGAATTTATCTGCACGACCATGGGTGCCGACTGGTGCCAGTTATCGCCGTTCTTGTATTTAAGCATGAATGACGGGCTGGTGCTGTAGGATATATTCTTGCTCGACGTCGCGAAGGTCACTGTGTACATTTCCCCGGCGCCGATGCTGCCTACCGTGTACTCCCCGCGGGGTTTGAAGGAGAACTCGTCGCCCGATGGAACCACGCTGACGGAGTTCACATCGTTAGCCCGATAGTTTACCACGTCCAGGACAATATTGCTTGCGGATGTGGTCAGCTTGGTCGGCACATCGTTGATCACCATCTTCGGCGTGGTATTATCGACGACCACGGCGACTACCTGGTTAATGAAAACGGTGTCGCTATCGGTCTTCACGCTTAACGGCAGGAAATATTTGCCGTTGGCGGCGTTGTCGTCGACGGTAATCGTGAACTCGAACTTCGCGCTATCGCCTGGGCCGAGCTGGCCGATGTTTGTCTGGGATCCGTTGATTACATGTACCGGCCCTGTTGAGATCAGGTTCAAGAACCGCACTGACGCGACACCGGTTGCCGCATCACTTGAAGTGGTCTGATCGCTAGTTGTTTCAGTCTTGCCCGGCTGCGCTTCCGCGCCACCGAAATAGTTATTCGTCATTGATGACGTGTGCGTGGATGTATTGCCTTGGCCCGCCGCCTTCAACGTATTGGTGACGGTCACAACAACAGTGCCCGTATCCCCAGGCATCAACGGGGCCGATGGAGTGGTCGCAGTTACAGATTCTACCGGGGCGACCGTAGTACCGGTCACGGCCAGCACCGCCTGGGTTGAAGCGGCATACGCCGGCGTGATTAATAACATCGCCAGTATCAGAAAGATGCTGGCCATCTTTATATAAATCTTCATTTCTGGTTTCTCCTTATGAATATTTGGAATTGTTATCCTTATCCAGCCGAAGCCGGTTCCTTTATTCTTTTACAATTAGGCCGTCCCGTATGCGGATGATACGCTGGCTGTACGAGGCGACCTCAGGGTCATGGGTGACCATGACAATGGTACGGCCTTTTTTGTTGAGCTCTGTGAAGAGCTGCATGATCTCCTCGCCGGTTTTCGTATCCAGGTTGCCCGTCGGCTCGTCAGCGAGCAGGATGGCCGGATCGTTAACCAGCGACCTCGCTATTGCGACCCGCTGTCTCTGGCCGCCCGACAGTTCATTGGGCTTATGGGTCATTCGATCGCTCAGACCGACCTCATTGAGGTACTTCTTCGCGATCGCTGTACGTTTCGTCTTTGCAGTCTCCTGGAAGATCATAGGCAACTCGACGTTCTTTAACGCGCTCAGCCTGGCGACCAGGTTGAATGACTGGAAGATAAAGCCGATCTCCTTGCCCCGCAAAGAGGACAGCTCAACATCGTTAAGCCTGCTGATCGGCTTGTTATTGATCGCGATCTCGCCCACCGACGGGCGGTCCAGAAGTCCGATCAGGTTCATTAGGGTCGACTTGCCGGAGCCGGAAGGGCCCATAATACTGACGAACTCCCCCCGGTCGATATGCACATCGACGCCCTTAAGCACCTCCAGCTGGGTCTTGCCCATCAGATAGAACTTATGGACGCCGGTGAGCTCGACGACTGTTGTCATTAGCTTACCTCCTTTACTATAGCGGCCGTCCTACGGACGACCATAGTGCCGGCGAGCTTATCGCAAGCACTCTGACGGGTCCTACGAAAGAGCCCGTGGATAAACAACGGCTCGATCATAACGAGGCCCGTGATTACGAAGGTCATCTTAATCAGATTGCGCACGATGGACTCGGAGTATTCGATCTTCGTGCCGTTTTCCCGGAGCACCCGCAGCCCCAATAGCCACTTGCCCGGGGTTGAGCCAAACCGGCCCTCCATGACGATGAAATATACTACCAGCGTGGCGATGAAGCTCAGAGTACCCAGGATCAGGTAGATCGTACCCGCCGTAGTGCCCGGCTGCGCCATAATCCCGTAGACGTCATGGCCGACGCTTATGGCAAATCCGACGACGCCATGTTCGGAGCCAAAGCCCATGAACCCCGCTTTTCCATTGAAGATGAGGGACTGGGAACGGAACACGATCTGGCCGGGGCATAGTACGTATAGGAACAGGCCGATCAGTATGCTTACGATGGTAGATATCATAACGGATAGTACCACATCAATCACTAACGCGACCAGTCGGTAAGGCAGGCTCGCGCGCCGTAGGGAATCGATATGCGCCCTCATGTAGCCCGCAGCGATCTCCTCCGGGTCCTCCGAGTCAGCAAGTACTGCATCCACATCTACCTTTTCGATTGTATTCGCTCCCCTGGCCTGTGCGTGCGCCATAGAGGCATCGTAGAAGTGGGAGGTCAGCTCCTGGGTGATCTCCTTCGCGTCGCTATCGTACACGTCGATGTCGCTGATGATGCGGGCGACCCGATTCTCCAGCTTCTTTTTTGCGTCTTGATTGATTTCCATTTCGCCACCCCATCATCCGATATGCGGATGCGCCCCTCCCGATTTCTTGTCCTTGTGCACTACGATGGTCCTAGCGATCTTATCAAAGCCACGTTGTTGATCCTTCCTGAACAGGATGACCATTAACAGGGCGTCCAGCGCCAACAGCGATGAACTTCCCAGAAGCTTAGGCAGATTCCGCAGGAGTGAGTCGACGTAGTTGATCCGGGTGCCGTCGTCTTTCAGCACCCGCAGCCCCAGCAGCCATTTACCCGGGGTAAATCCAAAACGGCCCTCGAGGACCACGAAGTATATGACGATGGTGGCGAGGATTCCCATACTCCATAGTATGGTGAAGATCGCGCTGGATAGGGCGCTGGTGAATGATACAGCGCTCATTGTGCTATCGTGGTTACCGGTGGTGTTGATGACGATCGATCCAGGAAAGAATGGTAGCAGCGGCAGTGTCAACAGCAGCAACACCGCAAACACCGCGATCAACATGGTGAGAAGATCGACGACGAAGGCTATCGTTCGGGACACGACGCCTGCTCTATCCAGCGAGTTCACGAACGATTTCATATATTCTGCCGCGATCGCAGCCGGATCCTCGGATTCGGCCAGTATTGCATCTACATCTTCCTTTTCTATACAACTCGAACCCCGCGTCTGCGCACGGGTCATCGAGCTATCGTAGAAATGAGAGGTCAGTTCCCTGATGATCTCCTGTTTGTCCGACTCGTATACATCTATGTCTGAGACGATGCGCGAGACCCGGTTATCAAGCCTTGTCCTGGCCTCTTTACTTATTTCCATCGGTAACCCCCCAGATATCATCTATGGCCTTCACGTAGCGTTTCCATTCCCTGATCATACCGCTGAGGAACTCGCGTCCCTTCGACGTGATCCGGTAGTACTTTCTAGGCGGTATGCCCTCCCCAGACTCTTTCCAGTAGCTCTCTACTAATCCATCGCTCTCCATGGTATGGAGCGCCGGGTAAGCATTGCTCTCCTTTATGGTGATAACGCCACCGCTTCGAACTTCCAACTCGTGGATCAGCTCATAACCGTACTTGTCACCGGAGTGCAGTAGTGACAATATCGAGAGTTTGGTGCTGCCTTTTTTAAGCTCTTTCAGCCACTTATCGATATCTTCCTGCATTATACCCCCGGATCTATACACTCGATTATACTATGCAC
Source organism: Methanocella sp. (assembly GCA_035319305.1). Taxonomy (GTDB): domain Archaea; phylum Halobacteriota; class Methanocellia; order Methanocellales; family Methanocellaceae; genus Methanocella_A. Next base: position 4,531 of record DATHCY010000089.1, on the reverse strand, counting down.
ATAGTCGCTATATGTACATATTAAGCATAGGTATAGACAAGCGCTAAGAATATAAAAGTTTTGGCTAAGACGAGCGAAGTGTCATACAGGGAATCCTCACCATAAGGTCAGAAATTAGAATGAATTATGTGATAGAGGGCAATGGCTAAAGCTATTAGACAGAATATGTAGCATCGGGGGATTCACCGCAGGATCGCGCCCACAACCATGATCGCCAAGCCGATAATAAAGAATATGATCAGCGTGTCGTAAGGGCTCCAAGTAAAGACACCCATCCCGGTCGATGGCAGCGAGTAGATGCCAGCATTATTCAGCTCCACAAGAGCAATCGATGCTACGGCAATCAGAAGGCCAATAATAATAATCTTCAGTTTTGCCATATATACACCTCAGTTGCCATATATACACCTCAGTATTTATTCTATTTGAATAGATATCAATTCTCTATACCTGCCAGATTGACGAGGCCGATGGACAGCCACCCCACCCACCTATAATTATATAATTGTAAGAAAAATGTTATATAAACTCCAAATAAATTAAGTAGTTAGGTCTTATTCGTAAAAATCAGGTTATTAAGAGGTTACATAATGGAAATAGCCATAAAAGATCATGCCGGGTATCAGGAAGATGAAATTACGGTAGAGGTAATGGGGAAAACTAAGGTTGTGGTGTATTCGAGCTGTAGCAGACCCGATACGTTCACATACTCTCGGGATGAGCTGCGGCACGACGAGGTAAAGGATGCGGTAAAGGAACTGAGAGAATGGCTGCAGAAGCACGCAGGCAGGGCGGAGCTGGCCAGCATTTACTCCGAAATCCAGATGGCCGTCGAGAGAGCTGAGAAGAGATGAGCTTTTATAATTGATAAGCCCTGACGAACTCGCTGTCCGTGGGCTAATGCGACTGCGGCCGCCGGTATGATCGTAGTTTAGGGCGATTATCACCTGCCCGAAAGGTCACCGGTTGTGATCGATCCTACTGCGCACGCCGCTGATGATCTCTCCCTGTTTCTTTGCCTCTTTGAAGTGCTTTTCTTCTGCTTTCTCCGCTCCGATCAGAGGTCTGTGATTTCCGAGGTCCTGATCCTCCGTTTCTCTTTTCCGCACTGGCATGATCCCCTCGAAAGAATCATCCCCCCGGTGCATAACAAGGTTGCCCGTGCTTTACCCAGACCTGCAGTCAGGACTCATCACCTCTTCACGGCAGAAGTGCCGGATGAGCTTCTCCACAGTCTCCGAGTCCCGGCCTCTGAAGTACATACGGATCCTCCGACGGGTCCGCACCCATACGACCAGGCCGCGCCTCGTCTTTCGCATGGCACAGCACCGGATCTCCGTCCATCGCTGGAACATGCCACCATAGAGAATACCAGCGTCGGTGATCACTGTGGAACAGCGCTCGCCCATGGTTATTGCCAGGAAGGATAAAAGAAACAGCAGCGAAAGCCCCGCCACTACTGTATAGTAAATTTGCCAGGCGGAGCCAGGCACGATCGTGGCTACCCTAGAGAGAACCGTGGTGATCGCACAGCCAGCGACGATGATGACCGCTAGGAAAAGTAACATGCTCGAGGACCTGTACCTGTTGATCACTTCCAGCAGCAAGCTCTCCCTCCTGAATAGCACACGGCCTACAAAAATCCTGTCCTCCATCCTAATACACCACACTCATCACGGTTTCCGTCTGCGTAGCAGTTGGCACGGGCAATTAATCTTGATCCGCATATGGCGGCCTCATTTTAACTATGTTTGATTAAACTTCTCGGGCCAAAACGTTATAGTTTGGCCCGCTAATATACTCAAAAAGATGCCCCGTCAAAGGGGTTCAGGCGGACGTGAATACATATGCTATGCTGGCTTTTCCTTCTTTCTGCAGTCAATCGCGACCTGAACTCGCGATGGCCGGCCAGCTTCGATGGAGGTGGCTGATGGATGCACCTGAAGCCCGAAATGCGCATCCTGGGCATCGATGACTCGCCGCTTATCTCCGACAGGATCCTGGTGGTCGGAGTGGTGATGCGGGGTGAGGACTGGCTAGACGGGGTGATCAGCGCGTTTATCGAGAAGGATGGCAACGACTCGACTGAAAAGCTTTCGCTGCTAATCAATAGCACCAAACATTACGGGCAAATTCGGGTGGTGATGCTGAACGGTGTCACCTTCGGAGGATTCAACGTCGTCGATATCAAAGCCCTCCACGAGGCGATCGGAATACCCGTCATCTCGGTCATGCGCCGCTTTCCGGATATGGATAGCATCCGGGCAGCTCTGGATAACCTTTCAGAGCCCGATCGTAGGTTCAAGGCGATACTGAACGCGGGTGAAATCACTGAGGTGCGGACTAAATGGCAAGGAGGCCCGGTATATATCCAATGCAAGGGGATCGAAAAGAGTGATGCTGCCAAGATCTCCGCCGGTTGCGCAGTACACAGCCGGATCCCTGAGCCGCTGCGGGTTGCACACCTGATCGCTACGGGCATAGTGCTCGGAGAATCGAGCAAGCGCGCCTAGCTACGACACACACTCCTACGGCTGAATCGTGAAATCATCCTCCCACGGCTAAAGCCCGTGGGCTTCCATCTCGCACACTCGCATCCTCTTGAGGGGAGGGTCACCTGTGCTTTTAGCCAGTCATCTCGGCATCGAAGAGCTATGTTATAGGCGGCGTTGATGTCAGCGTCAATCTTGCTGTCGCATGATTGATGGTCTTACGGCTTGGGGCCGGCCTCAACCTATGGAAAAGATGCCTCACAGTTCTTGTTATCGAGAGCGGCAAGCGTCTTTCAATGAAACAGGGCCGCAGCCCTTTAGGGTATGGCGGTTCACTTAGCTACCCGCAGCATATTCACGTAAACCATTTCTGAGTCTTGCCGTAGTACAGGAGGTATATCGGCAGTACCGCTAGCGGCACCAGTACGAACACTATGAAGCTCTGGACTCCCAGTGTAAACAAATAATACAGTATTGTAAGCGCTGCGCCGCCGATCATGCTTGCGGTAACAATGGAGATAAGCGCGCCGATATTGTTTAGAAAGTCCGTCCGGATGTGCCTCTTCATGGCCTTTGCTCCGAGGCCTCTGATCTCCTCAAGCTGCTGTGATGTCAGGTTCTCCTGGTCTATGAACTCGGAGAGCTCGATAAGGAGTGGAACGACCTCCTCGGGGGTTTTCGCGTCCTTGATTTCCCTGAATGTCATGTCCACTTTATGCTCGATCTTGTCTTTGGTAAAGCGGTCCAGGAGGTTCATCATTAACCTATTCGAATAAAACATATAAAAGCATATTGTTACAAAAATTTACTTATAATACTTTATAAACCCCTGTACTACGGGCAGATAAGTGCGATATAAATCTGTTTTTATATCAATTCCGGGTTCTCACCTTAATATACATTGGGTACAATCTAAATATGATTTTTATGTCTGACGTAGCAAACAAGGTTTTGCTGATCGTGCTGGACGGTGCTTCCGACCGGCCCTTGGGCGGCACAACGCCGCTGGCCCATGCGAAGACGCCAAACTTGGACGCCCTCGCTTTCGGCGGCATCAATGGCATTATGGATACAATTGCCCCAGGTATAAGGCCGGGCTCCGACACATCCCACCTCGCGATACTAGGATATGACCCGTACAAGTACTACACCGGCAGGGGCCCCTTCGAGGCGGCCGGGGTAGGTATCGATGTCAAGGGTGGCGACATTGCCTTTCGGTGCAACTTTGCAACGGTTGAGGGGGGCAAGGTCACGGACCGCAGGGCAGGACGCATCGATGACACGGACGAGTTGGCTAGAACCATCAACACAAAAGTCAAAGTGCCCAATATTGAAGTTATCTTTAAAAGATCAACCGGCCACCGGGCTGCGCTGGTATTGCGGGGGAAAGAGCTATCAGCAGCGATATCAGATACCGATCCAAAAAAAGAGGGCCTGCCCATGAAGGAGTCCCACGCCACAGACGGTTCGCCGGAGGCGAAGAGGACGGCCGAGATCGTCAATAACGTCTCGGACCAGGTCACTAAAGCGATCGACAAGAGCCCGATCAACATTGAGCGCCGTAAACAAGGCAAGCCTCCGGGCAACGCGATCCTGATTAGGGGTGCCGGCGAGGTTCCTCACATACCGCCATTTGAGGAGCGCTATGGCATGAAAGGGGCGGTGGTCGCCAACGCCGGCCTGATCATCGGCATCGGCAAAATGTGCGGCCTGGATTTTCTGCCGGTGATCGGCATGGAAACCATGAGCCCGGTCGAACGGGTCAAGGCGAAGGTAACCAAGGCACTCGAGGCACTGAAAACCCACGACTTCGTGCTACTTAACATCAAAGGAGCGGACGAGGCCGGCCACGATGGGGAGATGGAGAGAAAGACGAGGTATGTCGAGGCGGTGGACGACGCATTTAAACCTCTCACGAGCCTGAAGGACACGCTGATTATCATCACAGTGGACCACAGCACCCCTATATCCCTGAAGGATCACTCGGCGGATCCGGTGCCGATACTTATGAACGGCCCTGGTGTCCGAGTGGATGAGGT
>DATHCY010000088.1:0-15848 GCA_035319305.1 Methanocella sp. | reverse complement strand
ACTATTGCTAGCCAGTTCACGTCTCAGGCCGGGATGATCTTCGCGCCGTTGATCACGGCTGTAGTGATAGGATTATATTATGGGTTGCGGACCGGCGTTTTCGAATGCGGTATCCCATACCTCGCTACGAGATATTCCCGCATGAGGACTCACAGGACTACTATGGACATACAAAAACACCCCACACGACACCCATTTCTCCTTTAAGATCCTCTGATCAACTATACTGTGCTCATAGCTGAAAGTGCTGGCGATTGTAAAGTGCAGGGGGCCGGCCTTAACCTGAAGGAGATCACCTATACCATCCATAGGGTGGCAAGTGTTTCCCATGAAACTGGAAGCCATAGCCCTTTCATGGCATGGCAGTTCACGGATACTGGGTAAATTTATATGCCGTCCCGGCGCGTCAGCCATGCCGGAACGGCCATAACCTCAGGATGCCCCTGGGTAACTATCTTATTTTTTCCTCCGGATCGTATACAGTGCGGCACTCACAGCAATGGCTGTTGCTATTCCTGTAAGGCCGAGGAGCACTTCAAAGCCGGGTGTGACGGGCTGGCTTGCGGACCCCGTCGGGGTAGCTGACGGCGATGCGATCGGCGTGGCGGTTTGATTAGCACTGGGCTCGGCGATCGGAGTAGCTATTGGCGTAGGAGTCGGCGAAACCGTAACACGAACTAGTGTTGAATGCGGATATATCAAATCCATGCTTATGGACGGCGGATTGCTCTGCGAATTCGATGTTATCACCAGCGAAACCGTCGGAGTTGACGTCGGAACTGGAGTCACTGTAGGCGTAACTGATGGGGTCACTGTAGGCGTAACTGATGGGGTCACGGTCGGAGTCACTGTAGGCGTAGCCGAGGGTGTCGTCTGAACCTCCGGGCCTGGCATTTCGATGGTTGGTTCGGCGTCGGTCCATTGTCTGACGGCCACCCAGTCAGTCTCAATAGAAGATCCTGCGTTCGCTACGCGGATGTTCACTTTCGTGTCGCCAGTATAGTAGTAGTCGTGGGAGGCGGTGCGCACGTCGTTGATTGTAACACCAGCGAAATAACCATCCCTTGTCAGGGTGATCCTGTTCCATATAGCGTTATACGCTACATTCGGGAGTCGTGTCGCGGAGAATCCGTAGGGCATTTTATTGTATAGGATATCAGCAAAAACTGCCGGGTTGTCATCCCAATCGATAATCGAGCCGTAGCCATTCCCGTCTGTAAACTCGGTCATACCAATGCTGATCTGCTTGCTTGTCAGGTTGTATGCAGACGGCTTGGTATATGCCATAAGCGCATAGCCGGTGGGGAATGTTACAGTTGATGTTATCTCGGAAGCTGTCCCGGTCGATGAAACGATTACCCTACCATTTTGTATATTCGCCGAGCCGGAGACGGTCCACTTCGACAGGTCGCCCGAGAAATCGTCGCCGAACGGGAACGTGCTAGTGATGTCCGGATGGGTCTTTTGAGTAGTGCTATTGTAGTATAGCCAGAACCCGCTCCTTCCGTCCACGTCGATCGAGGACATGTTCAACCACACGGTGACACTCGTTGGAGTGGTCGCTGTAGTCTCAAACCAGTACGGGAGTATAGTATTTGTATCCGCACCGTCCAGAGACTGGTTAAACATGATGTCGGACCAGTTCGAATTCACCTTGTCACCCAGGTAAATATCTGTGGGAGTATCAACACCCGTCGTATTATGCAAAACAATTTTCACATCATAATATGACAGGTTCACAGTATTGGAGAACACCCCAACATTTTTACCATAGTTGAAGCCGTTGTTGATAAACCCGGAAGCCGACGAACTCAGAATAGGGGTGGGGACGCCAGATGTTTCAGCATAACCCATAAACCAGTGGTTACCAGTATCGTGGGCCGCATACCACACCCTCCACGTATTATCGACGAGGGCGAAAGTAGACTTATACAAGGCGCCACCATCCCACCCTAAACTGTCGGTTTTTAAAACCGGGTTGTTCGGCTCGCTATACCAGTTTATGCCATCCGTCGACCAGTAGAAGTACAACGAGTAGGCATAATTACCAGGGTTGACAGCGCACAACAAATAGTACACTCCATTATAACATTTAACTTCGCCGTGCCAGGGGGTGGAGCCCGCAGGCATAGCCAGGTAGGCTGTATCGATGTAGTTGAAGGTTGCGCCATCTTGGGATGTATAGTATTTCATGAAATGCGACGAGCTGTTCTCGTCGAACGCCCACGCCTGCCACCCAGTCCCGTTATACAGGACCGTCTGGCTGAGCACCCACGTCAAATCCGTCTGGACCGGGGTGGTCCAGTGGACGCCGTCGGTGGTCGTCGTATAATTGATGTACACAGTCGTAGGGGTAACAGCGTCATTACCGTACCTGTAGAACAGGTACAAAGTGTTTCCGATGAGTTGGATGGACGGGTCCGAGTTAAAACCTATAGCCGGCTCTGGTATGATTGGGTCCGGCTCGCCCGGGAGTTTCACCCAGTTGTACCCGTCGTTTGATACCCGGAGAGACGGGTTTTCATAGTGAGGATCTCCTAAGTAGAATGGCGTGTATGACATAATATAGTGATAACCGTTCCAACCCTCAGCACTATAAACTACGCACGGATGAGTCGACTCGCCCGACCTATCATAGGTTGAAACAGTAAGATTTGTGGCGTTATTGGCGAGCGTGGACATTGGAATCGGGTTGTCAGGTACAACCGTATTTGCCTTAGCATCCGCTGTAAGCGTAGCGAACGTTATGGTTGGTAACGCGAACAATAGAAAAATCCCGCATATAAGCGATCCTTTAACTTTTTTAATTTTTCCTATCATGTTTTTATAGCCCCCCTGCTATACTTGTTTATATCAACAAATTTTAATTTCGTACAGGGTTATCGCTCTCGGCCGTGGGTGTCGAAGGCGATTTGATCATGATAAGAGGGGTAGGGTCAGAGCTTGCCAGGAATTTGTTCCTATCACTGTCAGCGTGGACATATTGCAACAGAGCGCTACAGATTTTACTGGTAAAATCCTCATGTGCTAAGTTCGATATGCTTCGCTTACACTTATTGATATTATAGCCCGCAATGTTTCTCAACTGTATTTTCAGCATTCTACGGGTCTTGATCATAGCCTGTTACCCCCCATATAATGATCAAGTCATAAGCGACTACTAATAATGAATAAGTTCTAGTATAAATAGATTTTATTGTATGGGTAAGTGTAATAAATTATTTAGAGTAAATATCAGCTATTCGTAAATTTGAGCCTGCCTGGTATATTATAGTGCTGAATTTTGTTTTAGTACCCTACGATATGGGTATACCGCCCGGCACTTGCCTTGTTTGGGTATATAACTTTCATTTTAAGGTTGAAAAGTATCTCTAACTAAACGGTCCTGTATTTCTTTATTTGCTCCGCAGACGATCGATAGCCCTCCGGAGCTCAGTGGTAAGTCATCGAAGCTGCCTCCGTCCGCCATTGAACAGGTTCCGCCTGCCTCTTTTAATATTAGGCAAGCTGCCATGATGTCGTACCCGCTGACTTTTTTTCGGCTGTCGATCACCGCGTCGAACGGACCGCCGGCCACCATGCAGATGTCTAGCGCAATGCTGCCCATCGTTCTGACGATGCACTCTTTCTCCTGAAGCTTTATAAGCCCGATTGGAATGGTGCCGGACCCGTAGGAGTATATCGCGTAGATGGGTTTGCCATTATTACGTCTGGTGTGGATCGTCCTGTTGCCAATGAACGCGCCTTTTCCCTTTGCCGCGTAGAAGGTGCCCATGTGGGGGCTGGAGACTGCCGCGGCTTCGATGTCCGAGAATTTGGGGCGATCCGTTTTCGGGGAGATGGCAAGCGCGGTACAGAAGTATGGTAGGCCCGAGATGAAATTGTTGGAGCCGTCCACTGGATCGCATAGTAGTGTCAATACGGGCTTTGTCGCTGTTGGAACGACGCGTTCTCCCAGTTCCTCGGAGATAACCCGCGCTGATAGGCCTTCGGCCATGATCGCCTCGTTCAGCGCATCTTCTGCGACCATATCGATCCGCCTGGTCACGTCCTTATCCCTTCTCCGGAGTATTTCAGCATAGTCTAAATTTGTATCTGCGTATTTGACGGTGGCATCCCTCACATGCTCTGCCATCCTTCGGACCAGAGCTAGATGATCACCCGTTTGTACCGCCCCCGAATTTTTCTATGATCGCTTCTGCAGCTATTTTTCCCGCCGTTTTCTGGGCCGTTTTCGAGGTATCGACCGTGACTAGCGGGTCTACCGGTTCCTCGTATGGCGCGTTCAGCCCTGGAACTGTGCTGCTTTTACCGCTCTTTCCCTTCTCGTAGATATCCTTCGGCGAAAACATCGCTTTGCGCCTGGTCTCCCGCTCTATGCTGATCTCCAGGGGACAGCTGATGTAGACCTCTGCATAATTGGCGATCAGACTTCTGGCGACGTCCCGGTACCGTCGAAGGTTACCGGTGGCGTCTATGATCACATTGATGTCGGTCTCGGTTAGCAGCATTGCCATGTAAGCCAGCGCAGCGTAGACGATCCGCCGCTCCTCTTCGGAATATGTGGGCGTGGGCGTGATCACTTTCCTAATCTGATCCAGTTCAAGGCGTTTCACACGCACCCCTGCGGATAAAGTGAGCTGTTTCTCGGTTTCCTGTGCCACTGTAGTCTTGCCGCTGCCGGGCAGTCCGGTGAACCAAACCGCCCAGGCCATCCTACCGCCCCTCAAAGTACTGGTTGACATCCCTATAATCGAATTCTTCGGCGGCCATGAGGTTATCGATAAAATGGTATAGTTTGATCCTGACCGATCGATCTAGGCTGGGGTACCAGACCGGGCTCGCGACCACCAGCGCCCGGAACGCGTAGAAGGGCTGAATATACCTGAGCATCTCGAAATCGCCTGATTGCACCAGGTAGTTTTCCATGAATGTATCGTAGAGTTGTTTGAACTTCCCTTCAAGGCGCCCGTATTTTCGCAGGCTATAGAACAGGTAGTTCAGGCTCATACATGAAACGTCGTCTGCTGCTTCGCCGTACTCCCCCCGGCTCCGATCCAGCACCGTGAAGTCTACACCATTCCTAAACATGATGTTCCACGGGTGATAGTCGCCATGGACCACGCACTGCCTCCCGTACGCTGGCTTGAGCTTCCATCGCCACCGTATACATTCATGCTCCAGCCGCTCGAAGTCTTTCTTCGAGTAGAACTCGAAATCATCAGGGTAGCTATCGATCAGGCCCATAATGCACTCTCCAGAGCCGACCAGCTCTCGGATCCTGCGGTCATAGAGCACCCGATCGTCATGTCTCTGGCTGTGAATATAGACGAGATAATCTGAAAGCGCTTTCGCTCGGTCGATGTCAAGCTGACCGAAATAGTCTGATTCGGCGATCCGGTCCAGGTCTCTATAGTATTCAATACCACTGACCCGATCCATCAGCAGGAAGAATTCGTCGGCATCGCCGGCGCTCTTCATACCTCCGCTACGGGTGAAAAAGCCGGCGTCCAGTGTCCTTACGTGGCGGGGCAGCACATTGTACGCTGTATTCTGCCACAGTATAATCCCTGCACGATCGGCAAACGTATCGTGGCCGAAGCCTTTCTGCGCCCGCATGGAGGACAGTACGGCCGATCGTGCTTCACCCTCGTAGATGAAGTCAATGAGGTATGGCTTACCGTAGCCGAAGCCTTTCAGCTCCACCTCGCCAGGCTCGGTGCCGAGCCGCGCGATGCGGATGATTTCGATCGGCTTGCCATATAGTTCTGTTAAGTATCTCCGGACCTGTTCGTTGCTATTGTCCATTGATTAGGTCATCCGTTGATCATGTTGGCTGATGATCAGATGAAGTTATGTCCTGGAGAAAGGGCCTTTTAATCGAATAGTTTATGGTAAACGAGGGGTGAAAAAGTTAAAAATTAAAAAGAGGCAATGTCCTGGAACGCCATGTACCTGTTGTACACGTCGTCTCTGGTGATGATCTTCAGCCGGTCCAAGCTGAAATCTTCGGCGTTGTACGATGCGATAGTGCTCCCAAAGATCACCGCTTTTCGCATATTGCGAGCTGAGACATCGTTCGTCCTAGCTAGCCAGCCGATGAAGCCGCCAGCGAAGGAATCCCCAGCCCCTGTGGGGTCCGCCAGGTTTTCCAGCGGGTAGGCTGGTGCGCTAAAGCACTGTCCGTCGGTGAATAGCAGTGCGCCGTGCTCGCCTTTCTTGATGATGACTGCTTTTGGTCCCATCTCCAGGAATAATTTTCCGGCCTTGACCAGGCTGGGAGTATCGAAGAACTGCCGTGCCTCAGCGTCGTTGGTTAATATGACATCGACTTTTTCGATCATTCGGGACAGGGCATCTTTCTTGTTTTCGATCCAGAAGTTCATGGTGTCCATCATGACCAGCCTTGGCTTACTGATCTGTTCGTAGACCCTCATCTGGATTTCAGGGTCGGTGTTGGCTAGGAACACGTATTTAACATCCCTGTATTCTGGAGGTAGCCGGGGGTCGAACCGTGACAGTACGTTGAGCAGAGTATCCTCCGTATGCGCCTGGTTCATGTCGTATTCATAATAGCCCTTCCACCGGAATGTATCTCCGTCCAGCGTTTCGAGGCCTGCTAGGTCGACGCCCTTCGATCGCAGGAAATCGATGTGCTGCTTCGGGAAGTCCCTACCTACCACGCCCACCAGCCCGACGCTGGCGAACAGGCTGGCGGCGACCGAGGCATAAACGGCTGATCCGCCGAGCGTCTCCTCCGCCATGCCGAAAGGTGTGCGCACCGTATCAAGCGCCACGGTGCCTACCATGATAACATCCACCATGCTCTTTCCCCTTCAGAAGACTTATGTGCCCATACTCCAGGAGCTGAGGTACTTCTCCTGATCTTTGGTCAGTTTTTCCAGGCTGATGCCCATGGATTCCAGCTTGAGCTTCGCGACCCGGTTGTCGATCTCCTCTGGCACCTTGTAGACCTCGTTCTTCAGCGTTTTGTGGTTTTCCACGATGTGCCTGACCGACAGCGCCTGATTGGCAAAGCTCATATCCATAACCTCTGGCGGGTGTCCGAAGGCGCAGGCCAGGTTGACTAGACGGCCTTCGCCGAGAACGTAGATCCGCCGGCCGTCCCTCTGGAGGTACTCCTCAACGTCGTTCTTTACGAGGGATACCTTCTTAGACATCTTCTTGAGCGCCGGTAGGTCCAGCTCCACGTTGAAGTGGCCGGAGTTGCATACGATCGCTTGGTCCTTCATTTGCTCGAAATGCTCCTTGCGGATAACGGAGATGTCACCGGTGACCGTAATGAATAGATCGCCGATCTTCGCAGCCTGGGTCATGTCCATGACCATAAAGCCATCCATGGCCGCCTCCAGCGCCTTTCGGGGCTGAATCTCGACCACGACGACGTTCGAACCCATGCCCTTGGCTCGTGATGCGACGCCCCTGCCGCACCAGCCATAGCCGACGACGACCACGGTTTTTCCTGCAAGCAGGATGTTGGTCGCGTTTATGATGCCGTGCAGCGTGCTCTGGCCGGTGCCATAGCGGTTATCGAACATCATCTTGGTCTCGGCATCATTCACTGCGATAACCGGATACTTGAGGGCCCTGTCCTTAGCCATCGCCCTGAGCCTGATGACGCCGGTGGTAGTCTCCTCGCAGCCGCCGTAGATGCCCCTCAGATATTCCTTGTGCTTGCTATGTACCGTCGCGATCACGTCGGCGCCATCGTCCAGGGTCACATGAGGCTTGATCTTCAACGCAGACTCGATATGCTCATAATACTGTTTCTCGTTCTCGCCTCGAATGGCGTACACTTTGACGCCCTTCTTCGCCAGCGCGGCCGCCACGTCGTCCTGAGTGGACAGCGGGTTGGAAGCAGTGAGCGCGATGTTAGCCCCTCCAACGATGAGCGTCTCGATAAGGTTGGCCGTCTCCACTGTCACATGCAGGCACGCGATCACGTTGACTCCCTTCAGCGGCTTTTTCTTCTCGAACTCCGCCCTGATCAGGTTAAGCACAGGCATGTGCCTGCGCGCCCACTCAATCCTTTCCATGCCCTGCTGTGCAAGGCCTATGTCCTTCACTGCATAATCCTTCATACTTCGATCACCATAATGTTAAGTAAATATGCTGTTTATGTTTACATAATACACCAAAATACTATTTAGACTTTTCTTTATGTTAATTATTTTTGTAAAATAGTTAACTTTATGCAAAAGATTTATCTTGGGCGGCGCCACTGATCTAATAGGGAGGCTTTACGCGAAGTTATCTGGACAGGCCTAATACGGTGTAATTTTTAACTTCCGGTAAAACTACGATGAGAGACACCGACATTGATATCATCGATAAAAAGATCCTCTCCATGCTGTCCCAGGATGCTAACATCCCTCACGCGGAAATGGCGGAAGTCTGCGGGATCACCCGCCAGACGATAGCTTCCCGCATCCACAGGATGGAGAGGGGCGGAGTCATCAAAGGATACCGGACGATAATCGACATGGAAAAGGTTGGCCTGAGAGCGTTCTTCGTCCTATTCCTCAAGCTGGATGTCACCGATCAGACGACCATCGAAGACTTCGTTCGGACCCTGAAAGGAGATCCGCACGTCATCACAGATGTCTCGATCACCGGCGAGTGGGATGTAATGCTACTGCTTGCCTTCATGGATGTTCGTGAATACGAGTCGTATATCAGCCAGTTACGCCTCGAGATGGGACAGGTGCTCAGAGACAGCAAAAGCCACGTGATCCTGAACTTCTATAAAAGCCCTGACGACTGGGTACCTTTCAGGGAGTAACTGACCCGGTCAAAGGGCGGGGAAAACCCACTAGTAGCCATGAACAGTCACGCCGGTTTATCGACCGCTGGAAGCATAACGATGAACTTACTACCCTTCCTATAGTCTCCCGGTATCCGATTCTCGACCCATACCAGCCCCCTATAGTCATTGACCAGCGTTCTGACGATATAGAGCCCCAGCCCCTTACCCGAAATGCGCACCTCCCCAAGCTGCCGTAAATCGAACAGCTCCAACTTCATTTTATCAGGGATCCCCGGCCCATCATCTTCTATAACCACCTTGCAGTATTTTCTTCCTGCGATATAATCCTCGGCGAGCTTTATGTCGACCCTAACAGGGCCGCTCGAATGCTTGATGGCATTGTCTACGAGATTGGTGAAAACGTCCTTCAGCAGCTCATTTGCCTTAACATAGCACTCACAGTCCTGAACGCAGCCGACCCTCACTTCCCGGCTCGCGCCGTCCGGCATCGATTTTTTGATCTCCTGTAGTATTTTGCCCACTTCTATGATGATCGGCTCGAAGGCCCTAGTCTGCACCTTCTGTAGCTTTCTGACGTTATCGATCAGACTCGCGCTATTCTGCATATCCTCGATCGCCTGGTATAAAAGTTGCTCATCGCCGGGAGCCATCTGGCACACCGGACGAAGCCGCTCTATCGCCATCTCGAGAAAGCCTATCGCGGCCTGGTTCATGTTGTTAATATCGTGACCCATCAAGTCAAGGTATAGCTCTGACTGGGATTTGGCCTGCATCAATTCCTTCTCTGCTTCCTTGCGAGCGGTCACGTTTCGGGCAACAGCAACGATATAGCCTCGGTCCCTGAAGTGGACAATGCGCATGGCCGTCTCATAGACAGTTCCATCCCGATTTTTTCGGTTCATTGCTGATTCGAGGACCAGGGACTTTATCTCCCCGGAAAAAAGTTCACGCAGGTCATCATGCTTATCGATAATGACATCGTAAAGGGTCATCCGTTCGAACTCGTCCTTACTATACCCAATCTGCAACACAGCTGTCTCGTTCACATCCGTGATCTTTCCAGATGGGATCTCCGCCAAGAATATCGCGTCATTGCTTTGGTCGAGCAGCGTTTTAAAACGCTCCAGATCGGCGAGCCTGTTTTGCAGCTCAGGATAGTAGCTTTTACGGTACGACCGCTCCCCCAGACCGATAATTTTTTCACGAAGATCGTCAATCTCATCCTTTCTATCATCATGTCCTTTCATGGATGGCCTCCGCGATCGTCGAACCTGTCACCATCACCCGGGCAGATCATAATACCCTTATCTTTCGTTCATATCAGACATCTATTGAATCGCCTGGCTTTAGAATCACCACTTCCGCGTCGGTCTGATCTTCCACCATACGCTGGAACTTCGTGACATCGGCCCTGATCACGTCAAAGGTATTATAGTGCATCGGCAGCACAAAACGGGGTTTCAGCATCTTTACAGCCATCAGCGCTTGGTCGATATCCATTGTGAACCTGCCGCCGATCGGCAGCATGGCCACTTCAGGCTTATAGACCTCGGATATCAGCGCCATGTCCCCGAAGAGCCCAGTATCACCCGAATGGTACACATTGCATGAATCGCTGATCACGAACCCCGCCGGGCTTCCTGCATCCCAGCCGAAGCCGGCTTCATCGATGCCGTTGGAGTGAACCGCCTGTACCAACGAGAATCGGACTCCTTCCAGCTCTATGGTTCCCCCAATGTTGGCACCATAGGCTTCGATGCCCTGGGACTGGAGATACTTAGCGATCTCATTCACCGCAACGACATGACATTCGGCCCTCTTGGCTATACTGATCGTATCCCCCATATGATCCGCGTGCCCATGGGTCACAGCGATGATATCGGGCTCGAGATCGTCCATGGTCACGTCCGCCATCCTGTTCCCGAGGATGAATGGATCGATCAAAACCGTGACGCTGTCCTGCAGCTCAAAAGCTGAGTGGCCATGCCAAAGTATCTTCATCGTGCAACACCTCAATATAATTATAGTAATTTTTGTATAATATATGTGGTTGCTGTATTTAAAACCACCAATACCAGGCGCCTGACGTACATTATGCCGGCGCTTCCACCTTGAACTCCTGATCGGGCTCAGGAATCCGATCGAACAGTGGAGTATTGGCCCCATACCGCACGAAAGTCGGAAGCATGAAAACATCGCCATTTCGCATGACCCCCAGCATATCGCACGGGATGATCTCCGACGCCTGCATGGTGATAGCGTAAACATTAAAATCCTTGGTTCTCCCCATTCCGACCGATTCTGCCAGCGTCAAGAAATACTGGTCCGCATACGACCGTAAAAGCTCATCATCAGGCACCGAGTTCAAACCACGCAGCACATAATCAGCATAACTCCACAAAAAATTTGGGGAAAACCCCATGTAATAGCTCTCAGCCGCATCGATAGTAGCAGGATTGTTAACCGAGGCGAGCACGACATTTTCCCGGCGGGGCATGGCCGGCTGGAACAACGGCCCATCACCCTCCCCCGACACCACACCCTCCACCACGCAGATCTCATCGACCTTAAAGCTTTTCAACACACTATCATGCACCTGAACGAAGGTTTCGCTTAACTTTTTGTAGCCTTCGGCCATCCTCCGCCGAGAAATCCGAGCCCATAACGGATCCGCACAGTAATGCCCCTCAGCCCGACGCTGCGAAGGCTCAAGCACACCGTACAAATTTTTCACCGCTCCAGTGACAACCGCGTTGCTATGGGATTTAAGCTTGGCAATGTTGATTATAACGTCCATCTGCCCGAAAATTTCATGGACTTCCATCTCGGCAAAATCCGGGTTCCATACCTCCGACGGCTCCACTTTTATCCTGTCCGCCCCGCCCTCAGTGGTCGTATCGAACAGTACCACCCCAGTCCCTTCCAGCAGCGGCTCACAGCCAGTCTGTAGGAATACTGCTCTGGTACCGCCGGGCCACTTGGTGCCTTCGGCCACGATAGCCTTTCCCCCATGGTTCCCGACGAAGTCGCATGCCGCTTTGATGGCGAACGGGTCTGTGCATACGTGGTTATGGATCGTCAGATCGCCATCTCTCGGGCCGAACTTCAGCGACGGATTGGGCGGCTGAGTAAAGTTGGGCTTGATCATCACGCTGCCCCCGAGCTTCAGCCGGTCCAGCTGCCCATCCGACTCAAGCGTTTCCAGCGCCGTCATGGTGTTATCGTATGAAGTCCTGCCCAGCGTTTCCAACCCCACTTTCACGGCGACCACATCGTATTTCACCCCGGATCACGCCCCCCAAAATCGCATGATTTCGCCCGATACTGGAACGTCAAATCCTCATAGCATTGCTGACACAGCGTTTCATATTCGCCCAGAACCCGGATCTCGTAGTGGCACAGTAACCTACCACATACCTCACATTTCGTCTCCGGATCGATGGCCCCGCCACATCTGGAGCAGGCTTCAGGTTGAGCATTGGACATCGGGAAAAAGTACGAAGGTTTTTTATATTAATATTAGGTCTGATAAAAACGCCAGGGCATCCATCGGGAGATGAATTGAGGATAATTGAAATTCAAGACTCCCGTGCTCGCAATGATGATCGTATCTATGATGATCTCGCCCTTTTGCCGGTTCCACCATGTAGCACGAATAACCATAACCAATCAACTATAGCCATTACTACGGTTACGGTATCATTGCTATTGTTCGAAGAGTCTGGGACCGTGTCAACGTACTTATTGGCTAGATAGTTTTTTTATTTTAACGAGACAATTTAACTACGATAACCCGAAAGTAATATAACTGTTAAAAAGTGTTAGTGACATACCTATCAAAGGAGAATCGAAATGGCAAACGAACCGTTAATCATGATTCCGGGGCCGGTAATGCTTCACCCCAGAGTGCTGCAGGCGATGTCGAGGCAGATGATCAGCCACAGGGATAAGGCGTTTTCTGCAATCTACGACGAATGCAGGAATGCCGTCAAGGAGGTCGTGAACACCAAGAACGACACCTACGTCATGACCGGATCCGGTTCGTCGGCGATGGAAGCCGCCATCTCGAACTTGGTCAAAGGCGATCGGATCGTCACAATCGTAAACGGTAAGTTCGGCGAGCGCTTCCGGGACATCGGCCAGCGCTACGGCCAGGTGGAGAGCCTGGAATTCGAGTGGGGCACGCCCATCGATCTCGAGAAGGTCGAGGATGCCCTGACAAAGACCCCAACGAAAGTCATAGCAATGGTACATAACGAAACCTCGGCCGGAGTCAAAAACCCGGCAGAAGAGGTCGGTAAGCTCGCTAAGAAACATAACGCCCTTTTCGTCCTGGATACGATCACCTCGGCCGGCGGGGATCTGGTCGAAGCGGACAAATGGGGCATCGACATCACCATCACCGGCTCCCAGAAAAGCCTCGGGGCGCCGTCAGGCCTGGCCACCGTCTCCGTCAGCCAGAAAGCATGGGATAGCATGGTGAAAAACCCACCCTACTATCTGGACCTAAAGAAGTACCGGAAGTCGGCAGAAAAAGAAGGCAGGGCGGAGACGCCATTTACCCCTGCGATCTCGCTATTCTACGGCATGCAGGAGTCCCTGAAAATGATTAAGGAAGAGGGCATGCCCAACCGTATAGCCAGGCATAAAAAGGGCGCAGAAGCCGTACGGTCCGCCGCAAGGGCGTTGGGACTGGAACTATTCCCGATAACTGATAAGTACACCGTCCTGTCCAATACGGTTACGGCCATTAAGACCCCTGCGGGCATTACAGACAAGGACCTCCGGGGCACCATCAAGACAAAGGGCATTACGATATCGGGCGGCCAGGACCGGCTGGAGGGAAAGATATTCCGTATCGCGACCATGAACGCGTTCACCGGCGGCGACCTTATCCGTACCTTTACCGCGCTCGAGGAAACCCTAGCCCAGTTCAAGGTGATCGAGGCGCCCGGCGCCGGGGTCGAGATACTGAGGAAGGTGTATAAAAACTAGACGCTGATTGAGAGATACAAGGTGTTCCGGATGGCGAAAGTGGGTATTGCCGACACGACATTTTCCAGATACGACATGGGCAGGGCTGCGATCGACGAGATCAAGCGCAATAGCTCGGTGAAGATCGAACGATACACAGTGCCAGGGATCAAAGACCTCCCGGTAGCATGCAAAAAGCTGTTCGACGAGTATCGATGCGACATCGTCATGGCGCTCGGCATGCCGGGCTCCAAGCCCGTCGACAAGACCTGCGCCCACGAGGCCAGCATGGGCATAATTATTTGTCAGCTGATGACGAATAAACATATCATCGAGGTATTCGTCCATGAGGACGAGGCTCCAGACGGCCCGGAGTTAGCGGCTTTGATGGATAAAAGAGCACGAGAGCACGCGCTGAACGTGGTCAGGCTGCTCTTCGATCCCAAGTCGCTCGAACGCCAGGCTGGAACGGGGCAAAGGCAGGGCTACGAGGATGTCGGCCCAGCCAGGATTTAACAACGATTCAACCAATGTTACAGGTTTGATTACAATGGCTGCCAACTACGAGATCAGAATAGGGTTTGTGGTCGCGGAATTCAACCGTGACCTGACCTGGCAGATGGAACTGCTTGGTAAGGAACACGCGAACTTTTTAGGCGCAAAGGTGACCAGAGTATTCTATGTGCCCGGTGTATACGATATGCCGCTTGCCGTCAAAAAGATGGCCGCGGACAGGAATATCGATGCGATAGTGACGATTGGAAGCGTAATCGAAGGGTCAACCGATCACGACCAAGTCGTAGTGGCCCAGGCCACTAGGAAGATCACCGACCTTGCGCTGGAGTATGATAAGCCGATCACCCTGGGAATCGCCGGCCCAGGCATGACTAGGCTGGAAGCTAGCGAGCGCATAGACTACTCCAAGCGCGCGGTGGAAGCTGCAGTCAAGATGGTACGCAGAATCAAGGATTATTAAACGGATATTATGTCCAGGCTGGACTATGTTGAAGAGTCTACGACTCTGAGGCTCGCCGATCGTACGAACGAACTGAGAAAACAGGGCAGGGACATCCTCAGCTTTAACCTTGGGGAGCCCGACTTCGACACCCCACAAAATATTTTGGAAGCGGCGAAAAAAGCGCTGGATTCGGGGAAAACACACTACGCCCCATCGGCGGGAATTTCGGATCTAAGGGACGCTATCGCCACTAAATTGAAAAACGATAACGGACTGGACGTGACAGGCAAGGATATCATTGTTACCCCGGGCGCAAAACACGCGATCTTCGAGGCATGCTTGAGTATCCTGAGTAAAGGTGACGAAGCGATCCTTATGGAGCCCTCCTGGGTATCGTACGACGCCTGCATCAAGATGAGTGACGCAAGAACCATATGGGTCAAGTCTAATGAAGACGGCTCGATCCCAAACGACTTCGAAAAGCACGTTACGAAGAAGACAAAGATGGCCATAATCAACAGCCCGAACAACCCATCAGGTGCTGTACTGAGTAAAAACGACCTCAGGATCGTGGCAGATCTCGCGACAGACCACGACCTATACATACTTTCTGATGAGATCTACGAGAAGATCATTTACGACGCGAAGCACCACAGCATTGGCGCTATGATACCTGATCGGACGATCACCGTCAACGGGTTTTCCAAGGCTTACGCGATGGCGGGCTGGCGTATCGGCTATGTCACCGCTCCGAAGACCATTTTTAAAAGTCTACTGAAAGTGCAGCAGCACACCATCTCCAGCCCGACCACCTTCGTTCAGTATGGAGCGCTAGCAGCGCTCACCGGACCCCAGAACAGCGTGGAGTCCATGCGGAAACAGTTCCGCATCCGCCGAGACGTAGTCCTGAAAGGCATGAAGGACATCGGCCTAGAATGCCCGACACCCAACGGGGCATTCTACGCATACCCGAGAGTGGACGGCGACTCAGAAAAGATCGTGGAAGGCCTGCTGCAAGCCGGAGTCGGTCTCACCCCGGGCTCGGCGTTCGGGCCGAATAGCAACGATCACTTCAGGATGTCGTACGCCTCCTCCATGGAACATATCATCGAGGGACTGGCACGGATG
>DATHCY010000087.1:0-2791 GCA_035319305.1 Methanocella sp. | reverse complement strand
TCGAACAAACAGTTCACCATCGAGATCACCGCGGTGTTCAGTCCGGTGGCCACGAGCGACGCGAGCTCGACGATCGTCATCCAGGAGGCCTCGTCCGCCCCCACGCCCGTACCGTCTCCCACGCCCGTACTGTCTCCCACGCCGATCCCGTCGCCGATGGCAACGCACATCTCCACACCGGCGCCGACCGATGTGCCCGAGAGAACCCACACCGCCCCGTTCAACCCCACGCCGGCGGCCGACGGCAACGCCTGGTGGCAGCCGAACTACTACTGCTGCGTCGGCTGTCTGCCGGTCCTGCTGGTCCTCCTGGCACTGCTCCTGTACCGGAGGCGGAAAAAGGACGGTGGGAAAAAGAAATAAGGGTGATCGGCGGTATGATCAATCGGTGATGGTGTGTCTGATAAGAGCGATTCCGGAAGGGGCCTTCTCTGGAAAGCTAGGGTGATATCGGATCTGGTGAGGACAGAGCTCCCTCTCGCCGCGGGCGTCTGCGTGGTGGCGGGGGAAATACTGGCACTGGGAGGCCTGCCCCCGGCTACCACCATCATGCTGGGGTTCTCGACGGGGTTTCTCATCTCTGGCTCCGCAATGATCTCTAACGAATATTTCGACCTCGAGGTGGACCGGATCAACCACCCGGATCGGCCCCTGCCTTCAAGCCGGATCACGGTGCCGGAGCTGGTGTTGCTGGCCTGCCTCTTCTCCGCTGCGGGCCTGACGACAGCAGCGCTACTGAGCCCCGCCACGTTCGTCCTTGCCGTAATCCTGCTGATCATTGGCATCCTGTACAACTGGAAGCTCAAGGAGGCAGGCCTGCCCGGCAACCTGATGGTAGCTTTTTCGGTGGGGATGACGTTTGTCTGCGGCGGGATCGCTACGGGACAGACAATGAGCAGGATCGTGTGGACGTTCGGGACGATGGCGTTCCTGTTCGACCTCGCGGAGGAGATCGCCGGAGGCGCCATGGACATGGAGGGCGACAAGCTGAGGGGCGCCAAGACACTGGCCATCGCTCTCGGCAGACGGCCAGCCCTTCGAGCGACGGCCATACTGTTCGCCGCCTTCATCGGGCTGAGCCTGCTGCCATACCTGGCGGGCTGGCTGGGATACGGCTACCTGATCGTCATCGGCATGGCCGATCTGGCTATCGCTTACCTGACATTCGGGCTTTACCAGAGCGTCACGCCCCAGGAAGGCAGAGGGAAAATGCGTCAGCTATACCTGACAATGACGCTGATCATCGTCGCGATCGTATTGTTGAGTATCGCGGAGGTCGCCTGATCGATGGCAGCGCCTAGACGGAACACCGACCACCTATGCGGATGAGACTAATAACAACGGAGTAAATACATGGCAGAACAAAACGTCGGAAATACTGCGCTCGGTGCAGCCGTTTGCCGCTTGATCGAACAGTACCAGCCTGAAGAAACACGGCTTTTTACAGACCCCGTACTCAGGGATCTGGTCGGCGCGCCCGTCCGGATGTTGATGAGGTTAGTCTTCGTGCGCAATTTCACGGTCAAGCAGACTGACACAGCCCTTCCCGGACTATATGGCGCCCAAGTCTGCAGAGCCCGATACATCGATGACGCGGTCGAGGCGGCCCTGTCGTATGGGGTCGGACAGGTGGTGATCCTGGGCGCCGGGCTCGATACACGCCCCTACCGCTTACCGGGAATCGAAAGGGCGAAAACCTTCGAAGTCGACCTGCCGTTCGTACAGGAAGGGAAAGTGAAGAAGCTCCGAAAGCGTTTCGGAAGGCTGCCGGAAAATGTCACGTACGTCCCCATCGACTTCAATGCCGAGAGCCTGGAAGCCGTCCTGACCAAGACAGCCTTCGATACCTCCAGGCCCGCGATATTTATCTGGGAGGGCGTGACACAGTACCTGCCGAGGGATGCCGTCCGCCGGACGCTGACCGTCATCGGCCGATCGGCTCCCGGAAGCGTCCTCGTGTTTACCTATGTCCTGAAAAGCATCATCGAGCGACAGTCCGACATCCCTGGCGCTGATCGGATGATGAATCGGGTTGAAAAGAGCAAGGCCCCCTGGCTGTTCGGCCTGGATCCTTCCGAAGTGCGAACGTTCCTGCAGCCGTTCAACCTCCAGGTGATGGAAGACGTCGGGAATGCAGATTATCAGGCCCGTTACCTCAAGCCCCTGAGGCGGCAGCTGGCCGTGTCTGAGGCTGAGCGGATCGTCAGAGCAACTGTAGTTCGTCCATGATGCCCTTAAACACATAGCCTAACTGAAATGGATCCGCAAACCGCCTGCCCGCTCACCGGCGAAGGAAGGCCAATGGCTAAAGATGCCTCTCCTTCACGTGCCTGACCGCCTTTTTCAGCATGGAGAACGGTACCATCAACGCTACTATCACCAGAGACGCCAATCCAAGGGCTATAAAAAAGACGCTGACGACGGGCAAATATACGCGGAACATGTATAATGCAGCTCCGAGGAGAATAAATATGGTGAGCCACGGCCATGGATGCTTCGATCGCTTGAGAACAGAGGCGATGACGTAGACCGCGACGAAGGCAGAGAAGATCTCGACCAGCGCCTGAAATAGCAGGCCGTAGTTCCTGACCAGATAGGATAAGAAAACGAGCATCAGCGAGCCGAACAACGTCACAAAGGATGACCGCGCTATCAGGTGAAACTCTGAAGACGCTCGTTTGTCGCCATCCGTATGGTTAATGGCAGCCCAGAGAATAGAAGTGGCAATAAGCACAAATAATAACAGGGAACAGGTGATGCCGAAGATCAGGTCGACCGGAGGGAAAGGCGT
>DATHCY010000086.1:0-2302 GCA_035319305.1 Methanocella sp. | reverse complement strand
TGGACTGGGTCAAGAGTAACAAGAACGTGGGGACCGCGCCTTACGACTTTAATAAGAATGGAAAGGTAGACTTTGACGATGTGGTCGTGCTCTACCAGATGGTTATGGGGTGACCGGAAAATGGTTAAAAATGGAGGGGGGTTTTTCCCCCTTTTTTCCTGTGTTTTGACGTTTGGGGTGGCTTTAGTCATATTGCTGGTGGCATTAACTGGGATGGCAGCAGCTTCCAAGATTAATCTCGTCCCGGGCGATGGGAGCGTGGACCCAAACAACACGACAACATACCAGATAGTAATGGATAGCGCGCCTGATGGCCTGGCAGGATACGATATGAGTATATCCCTGGACAATCCCAGCGTGGCGGAGATCGAGTCCGTCTCATACCCATCGTGGGTAACGCTAAATCAGACTGGCAGCCTGCCCGCCGATAATGTTAGGATCAACGCGGTGGACTTAAACAGCCAAATCCAAAGCGGATCCACCAAAATACCCTTGGCCAACATCACAGTCAAAGGCAAAAACCCCGGGACAACCAGGATCAACTTGAACGTACAAGAGCTGGATGCGGACGGCGGCAACCCGATAAACGCCGAGACAAACAACGGCCAACTCACCGTAGGCGGGGCAGGAGCGTTGGGCGGACTCGACAACATCTCAGCAGGAAACATCTCGACAACATATATCATCGCAGCTCTAGGCGTCGCACTGCTCGTAATAGGCGCATTCTACCTCCTGATATTCAGGAGACACTAAAAACCATTTAAAAACGGCATTTGGAGAGGGAGAGGTGTTGAAAAGTAAATCAAGAATAGTCGTGACTGGGTTTATTATTTTGTATCTATGCCCCCATCAGATAGGTAGTTCTCATCCGCGTAGGAAGCTATGATCTCCCCAACGAACAGATAATGAGTCGGAAGTTCGATCGTTTGAATCAGCCTGCATTCCATGCAAATCGGGCATCCCACGATCATAGGCGCGGTCTCCAGATCGCCGTAGAATACCTCGAATATCTCAGACTTGTCGACGCGTTTACCGGACATCAGCCCGCAGTAGTCGACCTTCTCCAACTGCTCCGCCGTCGAGGTGCAGATGCTGAATGTGCGGTTTTTAATGATATGCTGTGGGGTATAGTGCGATTTGCCTATTGCGACGGTGATCATCGGCGGGTTTATATTGGCCCGGGAGACCCGCCTTCAGCCATAAAGTTCGCTTTGTCGTTCGCCTGAGTCCCCACCAGCACGACCGGCATGGGATAGGCAAACACGTTGGTTCCTGCGGAAATTTTACTCATTTGGACACCTGTGGCGGGACGATCACCATTTTCAGCGAGCGAGTGAACGCCTTATCAGATATACATAATACACTAACGGTATTTATAGAAGATACAATCAGTAATGTTATATACTATCAAAAAGTATACCATTGAGCAGCATGCCGTTGAAAATTAGATACCATTGCCCTGTAGAGGCCGCGATCGATGTCTTGGGCGGAAAGTGGAAGCCGCTGATCCTCTGGTCGCTGAGATATGGAACGCTGCGGTTCAGCCAGATCGAGGATGAGTTGCCCGAGATCACCCAGAAGATGCTGACCAAGCAGTTGCGGGAGCTGGAGCATGATGGGCTCGTGGCCCGGAAGGTCTACGCACAGGTGCCCCCAAAGGTGGAGTACTCCCTAACTGAGCCTGGTGAGTCCCTGATGCCGATCCTGGATATGCTTGGCGCATGGGGGAAGCAGCACATGAGTGACCTGATCGAGTACGATTGTGACGGAACGAAGTGACATGTGTGAAAGCTATCGTATGCACTAGATATGGGCCGCCGGAAGTCCTTCGGCTTGAGGATGTGAAAAAACCGGCCCCTGGAGACGATGCATTAGTGATAAAGGTACACGCGACAACGGTAGCAGCAGGCGACCTCGAGCTTCGAAAATTCAAATTCCCCCTATGGTTATGGCTCCCCGCGCGGATAGGCTTCGGCATCCGGGGGCCGAGAAGTAAAATACTGGGGCAAGAGCTGGCTGGGGAAGTCGAGACCGTGGGGAAAGAGGTAAGCCTCTTTCGACAAGGCGATCGGATTTTTGGCATCACCGGCTTCGGTTTCGGCGCCTATGCCGAGTACATCTGCCTGCCGGAAAACCCCCGGGGCGGGGTGCTTGTGGTTATGCCAGCCGGCGTTTCCTATGGGGAAGCCGCATCCATCCCGCTTGGTGGGCTCGAAGCCCTGCACTTTCTCAGAAAAGGGAATGTCCGGAAAGGAGAAAAGGTCCTGATCAACGGTGCGGGCGGAAGCATCGGTACGCTCGC
>DATHCY010000085.1:0-12554 GCA_035319305.1 Methanocella sp. | reverse complement strand
ATTGCGAAGAGTCAACGCATATCTCAATCCACCATAGACAGAGATATGGTGGACGGGCGCACTGATACCCCCATAGCGGCTCTGGTGAAAACGCCACTAACCGTAGAACCCCACAGGCTTTAGCCGTGGGAGTATGTCAGAAACTGGAAGAATACGGCGAAAAGAAGGGCGAGCGACTCAGCGATGCGGAACAACAGCAATGGCTCTCTACCGTCGTCAGAGACTCCAACGATGCCATCATTCTGGTGGACCGCGACGGTCGTATCATAGCCTGGAATCACGGCGCGGAGCAGATGTATGGATACCCGGAGAGGGATGCCATAGGTCGTGACATCCAGTGCATCATACCCGAAAAAGACCGGTCGAAGCACAGGGATACCATGGAGAGGGTCTGGCGAGGGGAGGACATCAGGTCGCAAACGGCCCGCCGGATCACCCGGGACTCACGGATCCTGGATATCTGGCTCACCGCAAGCCTGATCAGCAAGGGCCGGAAACCGTTCGCCATCTCCACCACAGAACGTGACATAACTAAAACCAAAAAAGAGAAGGAATCGACGTCCAACCTTGCGGCCATCGTCGAGTCTTCGGATGACGCCATATTGAGCATGTCGTTGGACGGAGTCATCACCTCATGGAACCCCGCGGCAAGCAGGCTCTACGGCTACACCTCGGATGAGGCAATCGGCCGGCCTGCATCCATACTAATTCCCCCCGCACTGGAGGGAGAGCCCGCGCGTATGATAGAAAACGTAAAGCGGGGAGGACAGGTTAAGCACTATGAGACCAGGCGTGTCCGCAAGGGTGGAACGCCGGTCGACGTTTCGCTTGCTATCTCCCCGATCAAGGATCCTGATGGCAACGTCACCGGGATATCCTGGATCTCTCAAGAGATCACCGAGAGCAGGAGGATCCGGAATCGGGTCGCCTATCTGGCCACGTATCCCGTCTATTATCCCAACCCGATCATCGAGATGGACCTCTCAGGAAATATCAGATATTTGAATCCGGCCGCAAACCGCCTATTTCCGGACCTGAAGGAAAAGGCGTTTCGTCACCCGATGCTGGAAGGCCTAAAAAAATACCTGGAACGACCTGGCAGGGAAGTGCTGACCTTTGCCCGAGATACGTGCATCGAGGAGTCGTGTTATCTGGAGAACATCGTTCTGCTGCCTGAAAAAAACATCATGCGCATCTATACGACCGATATCACCATGCAGAAGCAGATCGAAAAAGAATTGCAAAAGAGCGAGGCTCACCTCAAAAAATCGCAGGAGATCGCCCACATAGGGAGCTGGACCTGGGATCTAGTGACGAACGAGGTATACTGGTCAGACGAAACGTTCAAGGTCAGGGGAATAGGCCCAGGCCAAGACAAACCGTCTCCCGAACTATATTTCAGCGTCGTCCATCCCGACGATGTGGACGGGCTCAGAAAACAGATCGACAACACGTTTAAACAGCATAACAGATCATTCAATATCGACTATAGGGTGGTCCGTAAAGACGGTTATATCAGATATTTACACAGCGAAGTAGAAGTAGAGTATGATAGTTCCGGAAAACCCATCAGGCTGACCGGCACCGGCCAAGATATCACCGAGCGAAAGCAGGCCGAGCTCGCGCTGGAAAGCGCGAAAGCACAGGTAGAACTCTACCTGGACCTGATGAGCCACGATATCAGGAACTACAACCAGATCGCAGAAGGCTTCCTGGAGCTAGCGCTCGATACGCTCAACCTGGACCAGAACGGGAAAGAGCTCCTGGCCCGGTCCATGGATTCGGTGCAGAGCAGCTCGAGGCTCATAGACAACGTCATTAAGCTCCAGAAGTTCAAAGGCGGAGAAGCCCTGAAAATAAAACCCATGGATCTGTGCCGAGTCCTGGCCGATATCGGGAGCGACTATACCAACTTTAGGGGTCGCCAGATCACCATCAATTTTAACTCCGTGCCAGGGTGCTATATCATGGCGAACGAGCTAGTGAACGATATCTTCGAGAATCTGGTCGGCAACGCGATCAAGCACAGCGACCCGGGCAAGCCACTGATGATCAACCTCGATTTAGAGCACGTCAAGGAAAAAGGCCGGGACTACCTGAAGGTCGCGGTCGAGGACGATGGGGTGGGTATCCCCGATGTGCTAAAGGGTAAATTGTTCGCCAGGTACCAGGAATGGAAGACAAAAACGAGCGGTCGGGGCCTGGGACTGTTTATCGTCATGTCCCTAGTCAGGGGTTTCCACGGCGATGTGTGGGTCGAGGACCGCGTCACTGGCGACTACAGAAAGGGCGCCAGGTTCGTGGTCGTGCTGCCCGAAGCGCCCGCGCAGCAGACCTAAAAGATCCTTTTGCCGAGCGCTGATGTGATCAACCCGATCGCCAGCTTGCCGGTATTGTTATACCGATCCAGTATCGGGTTCAGCTCGACGACTTCCATGGCCCTCAACTTGCCGCATTCCGAGATCATCTCCATGGCCAGATGGGCTTCGCGGTACGTGATTCCACCTTGAACGGGCGTTCCCACGCCCGGCGCACTGACCGGATCCATAGAGTCCAGGTCGAAGGAGACATGCAGCGCGTCCACGCCCGTACAGGCGATCTTCAGCGCTTTCTTCATAACTTTATGCATGCCTAGCTCATCGATGTCCCTCATAGTGAAGACGTTGACCTTCGATTTCTTGAGCGCTTCACGCTCCAGGGGATCCAGGTCCCTAACACCGATCAGTACACAATGCTCTTCACTCACCGTGGTCTTGCCTATCCTGCCAACAAGGCTCTTCGTGCCTCTACCAACCGAGGTCGCAAAGCTCATCCCATGGATATTGCCCGTGATCGTGGTCTCCTCGGTGTTGAAGTCGCCATGAGCATCGATCCATATCACCCCGATCTTTCTGTAGTGCCTGCTCAACGCAGCGGTAGTGCCCATGGCAATGCTATGATCCCCACCGATGACCAGCGGAAAGTAGCCGTCAGCAATGGCTTCGCTTACGAAATCCCGGACTTTTTTACACGCGCATAGCACCTCATCGTAATGCTTGAGCTTAGGATTCTTAAACGATCCCGAAGGAGAGGAAGGCCGGGGAATGAAAACGTTGCCGGTGTCCTCTACCTCGACACCCAGCTCGGCAATCCGCTGGACCAAGCCATCGCTACGCAGCGCATCCGGTCCCATGTCGATACCACGACGATCCGCGCCCAGATCCAGGGGCACGCCGACGATTCTCACCTTCTTAACCGGAAGACCACTGTTACCGTTCGACATAAGTTGAGCAACATAGGGAGTGGATAAATATATCCTTTTTCACCACAGCGTCACGCAGTAGCTTGTTAGGACTTAACACTCCCTCACCAAGGTTTCCATGATACCCCCACGAAAACCCCCGGCAAAGGGCAGGATCACACATTTATATACAGGAGCACGAAGAGACGAGAGACCCGTCCTAAAGTGGGATGGACCCCACACTCTGCGCTCCTCGTATCCACGTTATATCTTGCGTCGCGACCGCTATCCTCTAGAGACCCTTCAAGTGTCTGCGAATCTTTTGCGCACAACATTTCGGGTGTGGTGTGACGGTAAATGTAGCCGGTGATTCTCAAATGGATGATTAGTGGTCTTGTCAATAGGTTGGGTGGAAGGCGAATTGCAATACTTTTCTCGAGTTAAATTTGTCAAAGCTGTGGGATGACGAGTTATGTCCTTTAGGGTATGGTGGTTGACCTATA
Organism: Methanocella sp.; assembly: GCA_035319305.1. Lineage (GTDB taxonomy): Archaea > Halobacteriota > Methanocellia > Methanocellales > Methanocellaceae > Methanocella_A. Next base: position 8,831 of record DATHCY010000085.1, on the reverse strand, counting down.
CAGGGTGTACGTAGCTCTCCAGCACTTTCTTCTCCGCCTTTCGTAAATGTTCGACCGCGGTGGATGCCGAGATGCCCATCCGATTGGCGATATCTTCTATGGAAGCTTTTCGGGGGGAGTCGAAGTAGCCCGTCTCTATGGCGGTCGCTAGAGCGGAGGCTTGGCGTTCGGTGAGGCCTTCGTTGGAGTGGACTGCGCCGGAGCTGCGGATATAGGCGATCTCGGCATGACCTTCTAGGTTGGCGATGGCCTTTTGTAGCTCTTTCCGGGATGGGGCCATGATCTGCCAGTCTTCCACGCCGTCTCGGACGATTGTGGGTCCGATAAACACACAATTGGTCTTTAACAGGTGCTCTAGGATGGAGCTCTGCTCCGCCCAGGTGACGACTTCGGCGCGGTCCGGTCCGCGGGAGAGGATCGAGTATCTCCGGATCTCCGGCAGCTTCGCGAGATACTCGTCCAATCTAGCGATCGCCGGAGACACGATGGTCTGGTAGCCGTACAGTTGCCTGTTCGGCAGCACATACGTGTACTTGACCAGGATGGTGGCCTTCAGCCCTCGAGATAGCTTATAGTGCCAACAGTCCTGGTGTTTGATGCCTATGTTTATGGTGATGCCTTTGCTCGACATAGATGAATCCATATATACCAATCACCGGATATGTTCGGGCTCAATCTTAAAGTGATCGGCTGGCGATGTAGTACTGGTGTAATCTCGTGGCTACTATTTACTACGAAAAGGATGCGGATCTCAAGCATCTCAAAGGCAAAAAAATCGCGATCATCGGCTATGGCAGCCAGGGTATGGCCCAGTCCCAGAACCTGAAGGACTCCGGGCTGGACGTCGTTGTCGGCCTCCGCAAGGGCGGGGCATCCTGGGAGCAGGCAAAGAAGGACGGCCTGAAGGTCGCGACCATCGAGGAAGCCGCTGCCCAGGCGGACTATGTCCAGATGCTCATCCCTGACGAGCTCCAGGGTAAAGTCTATAAAGAACAGGTCGAGCCCTATATGAAGAAGGGTAAAGTGCTCGGCTTCTCCCATGGCTTCAACATCCACTACGGCATGATCAAGCCCGGCAAAGACATCGATGTCGTTATGATTGCCCCCAAGAGCCCTGGACACTTGGTCAGGAGGATGTACCAGCAGGGCGCGGGTGTGCCGGCACTTATCGCCATCCAGCAGGACGCTTCTAAAAAGGCCAGACAACTCGCGCTGGCCTATGCAGCGGGCAACGGCTGTACCAAAGCCGGCGTGCTCGAGACCACCTTCAAGGAGGAGACCGAGACCGACCTGTTCGGCGAGCAGGTGGACCTCTGCGGCGGCTGCACCGAGATGATCAAGGCCTCCTTCGAGACCCTGGTCAACGCGGGTTACCAGCCCGAGATCGCCTATTTCGAGACCCTCCACGAGCTTAAGCTCATCGTCGATCTGATCTACGAAGGCGGCCTTGCCAATATGTGGGACAGCGTGTCGGACACGGCCCAGTACGGTGGCATGACCCGGGGCAAGCGGATCATCAACGACCAGAGCCGCATGGAGATGTGGCGCACCCTGGAGGAGATCCAGGACGGACGCTTCGCCAAGGAGTGGGTCCTGGAGAACATGGCCGGCAGGCCGGTGTTCAACGCGCTCACCCAGCAGGACGCGGAGCACCCCGTCGAGATCGTGGGCAAAGAGCTCAGATCGATGATGCCCTGGCTGAAAAAGAGATAGGGGCCTTCGGCCCGCACGGCGATGCGGAAAAACAGGGTGACGAAGGCCTTCGGCTGTACAGCGGTGCGGAAAAACAGGCTCATCGAAGTTTGGTATAGGCGACCTTGGGTGACAAGGCTCAGTAGCACCCTGGCGCCTGTTTCTCATTTTAAAGTGGTATTGGTCCATTTATTATAGGTTTGTGTGGGCACTTTCAAAACGTCCGCTTAATTCATGTAATATTGTATACCCGGTAATTTCGATCGATTGTGTTGTAACCGATAACTCTTAATAGTAAGAATTGTAAGATATTTCTTACAAGGAACTTATCATGGCTGAAGGTACATGTTCGAAAGGCAGGATCGTCTATGGCGTTGTCACTGTCAGCGATAAAGGCCAGATCTCGATTCCTGTCGATTTGAGGCGGGATCTCGAAATTAGCCAAGGCGACATGCTGATGATCTTGAAGCGCCGGGACGAGGCTGGATTCACCCTCGTCAAGCTCAGTAAGATCGATGGCCTGATGTACAAGCTCCAGGATGACGATCGGTTCCTATCAGAAGAAGGAGGTAAATAGATGACAACATGCAAGGAGTGCAAGTTTTACAATGCTGCGGATGAGACGAGCGGAAATTGTTTTGGACACAAGGTGCTGGCGGATACGCCTGCTGACCAGTGCCCGACAAAATCGTTCACGCCAAAATAACTTCATTTTATTTTATTTTAGGGTCGATTCTCGCGCATTCCACGCCGCTCCATCTCCGCGCGCGTTGAATCTTCACCCGGACTCGCCAGCGATCTCATTCCTGGTATTTTCCCTCCACAAATTGATTACTCTGCGCTGACTACGGGTGATCATAGCCCTGGCAGGAGGCCGGGGCCGGTCGTCGAGGTATGAATACGAATAAAGCGCCCCAGTGGTGGGCGATCTCTGCAGACGAGACGCTCCGACGTCTGAAGTCGGACGCAAATCAGGGCCTATCATTATCTCAGGCATCAGAAAACCGAGCGCTGTATGGAACCAACGTGGTCGAATCGGCCCGACCTTCCGGCATATTCTCTCTGATCCTGGATAGCGTCCGGCAGCCCATGATCATCCTGCTGCTGGCGATCGCGGGGCTGTCCCTGATCTTCGGAAAGTACCTGGAAGCCACAGTGATGGCAGTCGTCGTCCTCGCCTATGTGCTTGTGGAGTTCGGCAACAAGCTTCGCACCGATCGGGCGATGTCCAAGCTGAAAGGGCTCGCTATGCCGATCGCCCGAGTGGTACGGGATGGCGAGATCAGAGATATCCCCGCGAGAGAATTGGTCGTCGGCGATCTCCTGGTCCTCTCGCCGGGCGTTGGTATCCCGGCCGACGCCCGGATCGTCGAGGCAGGGGGCCTGCAGCTGAACGAGGCAGCGTTGACCGGGGAGTCGGGGCCTGTACAAAAAAACCCTGAGGCTACTCTTCCCGGGGATACGCCCCTTCCTGACCGGGTCAACTGTGTCTACGCCAGCAGCACGGTGTTCGACGGCGAGGGGAAAGCCGTAGTAACGGCCATCGGGGAGGGCAGTGAGCAGGGCCGGATCGCTGCCGAGCTGCGCTCTCCCCGAAAGGATACGACCGTGCTGCAGCATATGATGACCCGGCTGGCGAGCCTGCTCGCAGTGCTGGCGATCACTGTTAGCCTGCTGATCCCGGCGATCGGCCTTCTCAGAGGGCTGGACCTGCAGCAGATGATCCTAACCTGGCTAGCGCTCACCTTTCTCATGATCCCCGGACAGCCGCCGATCATAGTCCAGATGTCGCTAGCCCTAGCATCGTTCGAGCTAGCAGGCAAAAAGGTATTAGTCAAGCGACTGCGAGGAGCCGAAAATATGGGCATGGTGGCAGTCATCCTAACCGATAAGACCGGTACCATCACCGAGAACCGGATGAGATTGGATCTGATCATCGATTCCAATGGAAAAGCGCTCTCTCCAAGCGATGTACCGGACGACATCAAAGCTTTGATCGTCCGCTCGCTGCCACAATACCCAGGCGACCCGACCGACCTTACTATCGCCAGCGCTTTTCCGGCACTATCGGGGAAAAGGCAGATCCCCGTGAGTTTTCAGGGCTTTTCCCAGGGTCGCCAGCGGAGGGTGCTATCCTATAAGGATAATGGTGGATATCTGCACCTTATTACGGGCAATCCCGAGCAACTGATCGAGCGATCTGGACTTTCGCCCGATAAGAAGGCGATGCTGAAGCATATCGTAGATCAGCATGCAAACGAGGGCAAACGAGTGACTGCGTTCGCCTCGTTTGCGGACGAGAGCATAGAGAAGGTCGATCTCCCCGGCCCTTTGGGCTTCATCGCTCTGGCAGTGATCGTCGATCCGGTCAGGCCGGGCGTGAAAGAGGCGATAAGACAGCTAGGGAAGGCAGGGATCAGAACGATCATGGTGACAGGCGATCACCCGGCCACAACCAAATATGTGGCCGCCGAGGTCGGCCTGGGCGAAGAGATAGCGATCGGCCTGGACATGGACCGCCAGAGCGATGAGCAGCTAATGGAAATGCTCGGATACACCCATACCTTCGCCAGGATCACCCCCCTGCAAAAGCTCCGGATCGTGAGAACGCTGCATAGCAAAGGCCAGGAAACGGCCTTTATCGGCGACGGCATCAATGATGCAGCCGCCATTAAAGCCGCAGGCACCGGTATTGCCATGGGGGAGACGGGCACCGACCTAGCCCGTGAGAACGCCGATCTCGTACTAGCCGACGATAACTATATCCACATAGCGGACGCGGTGGCGATCGGCAGAAAAGCCCTGGACAATTTCAGGAAAGGACTGACATACTACCTCACTGCCAAGGCGATCCTGCTATCAATCTTCCTCGTTCCGCTCGCTCTAGGTATACCCTTTCCGCTCGCGCCTATCCACATCATTATCATCGAGCTGCTAATGGATCTGGCCTCTTCGACAGTCTTCGTCACCGAGCCCGCCGAGACAGACGTGATGAGCCGACCGCCGCCGAAGGCGAAAGAGCTTCTGAATATCTCCATGGCAGGCCGGATCTTCGTCAACGGCCTTGCGCTGACCGTCGGGATCCTCACGATTTACCTCTGGCTATACTATACAACAGGAAACGTCGCCCTGGCCCAGACAGCAGCTTTCGTGACCTGGCTGCCGGGACATATCCTGCTGGCCCTGAACCTGAAGCAGGATAAAACTCCCCTGCTGCAACAGGGGATCCTATCAAACCGCTTCGGAACAGCATGGCTGGCAGGGATGATCATACTGACGCTGGCAGTTACAAATGTACATGCACTGTTTCCGATCGTAAAAACGGCTGCGCTGCCGGTCGAGACCTGGACGATCATCACTGTCGTGGCCATTTTGACGACATGCTGGATCGAGGCTAAAAAGTGGCTGAAGACGCTCGGCTGACAGAACTATTCGTCCGATCCAACGCTTCCCGCAGCGATCCAGCGATCTCGGTAGCGTTACCCACCTTCCAGCAATGCAGATAGAACAGCCTGGGCTCCTCAGTGATCATATGGCTGTGGAGGGCGGTAACCTCGACGCCATTACCCGCTAGCGATCTCATAACGGGCCCCACCTCCGATTTTTCCAGCACCAACTCCCCAATCACCGCAGCAGTACCGTTTCCCAAGGGCTGGAATGAGATGTCGCTGGATATATCCATCTCCTGAGCCAGTTCCATACCGTTCATCGTGATGGCATCCGCCCTCGGTATGCTGAACCCATAAACCCCATCCCCTACTTCGCCTTTTACGCCCATGATCCGATCCAAGCTCGATGCCTCAGGTCCGGTAAAAGGAATGGTATTTTCTCTAGCCTGAGCGGCCCCACCCAGCATCGAGGTGATATTGCGTATCGTTATCGCCATTTCAACGGGATCGCCCTCACCGCAGACGTGCAGCCACATGATGTGCGGCGATGCCCGAAGCAGGTGGTTATGCAACGCAGTCTCATTAATCCCCGATTCAGCCAGCATCCGAGTCACGTTCGTGACCTCATCCTCCTTTAACATAATTTCGCCAACCATCATGGACCTATTCCCGGATCCCATAAACTCAAACTCAGATGCACCATCAGAGCCCGATGCCAAGTTGACACCGTCCACATTCACAATAAGGCTCCTCGGAATCTCAAACTTAATGACACCATCCGGGCTAACATCGCCACGCATGCCCATAGCAGCCTCGACCGACGACCAGTTCACAGCGCTCGATTGCATATGATCACTGCCCACAGCGCCGTTGTATGCCAGAGCAGCCAAAAACAGCGCTATCATTGACAGACAAACAAACAAAAGAATCCGCACCCGAATATGACCATCCCCAAGGGATATTATTACCATATAATGATGAGCATTATGCATGCATTACGATGTCGGGTAGAGAAAAGCCCACTGGCTTTAACCGGGGGTGAATCCACCGCTCGAATCATTTTTGTCAAAAATATAAAAATGTTTAAGCAATTAAAGCAATTAATCACTGCTACCAAGTACAAGGCTGCGAGTGTCGGTATAACTGTGGTAATGGTTAGCCAGGCCAACATGTCTAAAATGTGCTCAAGATTCGGTTAAATAGTGGAAGAAGAACTGAAAGGCCGCACACGAGAATGCCCGACTTGCGGACTGGTCGTGGATAGAGATCAGAGCGCAGCGGTGAACATTCTCAGACTGGGACTGCAGTCTGTTATTGTTAAGGCATAGAAGCCCACGACTTTAGTCGTGGGAGCAGTCACATAATCCTGAGCGGTTATGTATCTTGTATCGTATCTCAGGCAGTTCCCCTGGTTGTCTTAACTGTACATTTATGATCTTTTAGATGTCAAATGATCGGAAATGCGTATTAAAACTGATTAATTTTTATATAATTACTCGCTATATGGACAGGTGGATATACAAATCGAAAGGGGAGGATTGAGTTTGAGAAAGATCTCATATGCAGTACTTGTAGTGTCGCTTATCCTGATGGCTGGAGCGGCCGTAGCACAGCAGTTCGGAGGTTCGCAGTTCGGTGGCAGCCAAGTTCCTGGAGCTGGCATGGGCCAGACCGGTATGGGTCAAGTTCCTGGAACAGGTTTGGGTCGGATGCCTAGCGCCGGCGCCGGTCAGGCCCAGGTCCCGGGAGCAGGTGCGGGCACCCCTACCCTGAACATACCTCCTGCTCCGCCTAAGCCCGTGCCGAACAGCACCTACGGAAACAATCCCAGGGCGGCTATACTGGGCGAGCAGTTCACGAAATCTTCGCAGGGCAATGCGATGGTGTATATCGCGGAGAATCCGAACAAGACGGTGTCGATCAGCGTTCGAATGCTTTCGGATGGTGATCCGTATAGCCTGGCAGGTACGATGGCCAACCTTACATATATGGTTGATAACGTATACAGTCTGACGGATGTGGCCGGCAGCGATATCTACCTCACGGTATACGACCCTGATGGCAAGACGATGACCACCGCTAAATTCTCTGACGAGAAGAACGCGTTCGAATATTACCAGGTGCCTGAAGGTTACACTCCTAAACAGACCCCTGGACGGCAGCCTTCTTTCGGTCAGCCGTCGGCAGGTCAGCCTTCTTTTAGTCAGCCTTCTGCTGGTCAGCCTTCTTTCGGTCAGCCTTCGTACCAGCGGCCATCCTTCGGCGGAGGGCCGCAGGGTCGCTAAAATGTAAAAAAGGCTTACTTTGAGGTCGCGCCCGCTTTTAGTCCTCGTGGACCGGGCGCAGGCTCGAACCAGCAGGATTTTATGGGGCTGTAGGGGTTTGAGCTCTATCTGTAAATCTCTTCGACGTATTACGCTATGGTAATCGTACCTTATGTGTGGACAGCTTTTCGATAATTTATATATAATTTTATCTATGATTTCCTGGAAGAACATGGCTGATTTGACTATGCCCCTATATTGCCATTGGTGGGCTACCGACAATATCTTTATTAATGCTAAATAAAAATGCCATTGATTTTATAATGTGAAAAGAAGTGTTTTTTCTTACCTTTTTATAATTCGAGTTAGGATTTTCTATAACTGAAATTCATATGAAATAATTTCGTAAAAATTAGAAAAAATTTATATTAGCACTCATTGAAGTAGATATTAACAATAGCCAGGGTAATCCCCAAAAGTCCCGGCTATACATATTGTGAGGTAAAACAATGAAAAGCAACGGAAGAAAATTCCAGAAGAACGATGCGGCTTTCACTGGCCTTGAGGCTGCAATAGTACTCATAGCATTCGTGGTCGTTGCTGCCGTCTTCTCATATGTCATGCTGGGTGCAGGCTTCTTCACCTCGCAGAAGAGTAAGGAAGTCGTGCACACAGGAGTTGACCAAGCGACCTCGTCCATCCAGACGAACGGTGACATCACCGGATTAGGCAACGCTGGTGCAGTTACGAATATCTATGTCACGCTATCGCTGACTGCGGGCAACAACCCAGTCGACACATCTAAGGTTACGGTATCCTACAAGGACCCAGGTTACTACAACCCATCAGTGACTCCCCTATCGTGGACCTGGCTGGCATCTAATGAGGGCACTACCCCTCCACTGGCTGACGATGGCATGCTAGACCAGTTCGAGAAAGTCCGACTCAACATTCCGGTCCCGGCTGGCGCTGCAATAGCGACCGCTGCAACCGCGACCAACGCTCAGTTTACAATCGAGATCAAGCCCGCAAGCGGTGCGATCCTGCCGATAACGCTGACCACGCCACCGACCATTCCAGCAACGATGGTTCTGGGCTAAAGATCAATGGAGGAAACAGAGGTATTAATCATGAAATCAAATGGAAAGAAATTCATGAAGAACGATGCGGCTTTCACGGGCCTTGAGGCTGCCATAGTCCTCATTGCCTTCGTGGTCGTCGCAGCCGTCTTCTCATACGTCATGCTGGGTGCAGGCTTCTTCACCTCGCAAAAGAGCAAGGAAGTCGTGCACACAGGCGTGGACCAGGCAACCTCGTCGGTCACGACCGCAGGAGACATCATTGGTGGAACCAAACAGGCAAGCCCCTCCATACTGGAGTACATCGATGTTCCCCTTGCACTGACCGCGGGTAACAATCCGGTCGATGTCACGAAAATGGTCGTATCTTATACGTCGAAGGATGACTACCTGGGTAATGCCTGGGG
>DATHCY010000084.1:0-10066 GCA_035319305.1 Methanocella sp. | reverse complement strand
GAGGCTCAGTCATCCCCCTGTTCCAGGAACAGATAAACAATGGCGGACCCGTCACCCTGACGACCAAAGATATGACCAGGTTCTTCCTAAACCTAGACACGGCCGTCGATATTATCTTCGATGCGATTTTAATGGCCAGGGCCGGAGAGATCTACATACCGATCCTTCCCGCGGCAAAGATCGTCGATCTGGCGGGAATTATGATCGGTGACCGGAACAACATAAAAATCACATATACCGGCATAAGGCCCGGTGAGAAAACCCATGAGATCCTAATCTCCGACGAGGAGATCAACTACACATACCAGAACGGTAAGTATTATGTGATCCAGTCCAACCTGCCGGAGTTGCTGAGTGTCAAGGTAGAAAAACCCGTACTAAAAATGGAATACTCTTCGGGAAACAGCGTCATATCCCGGGAAGAGCTGAAAAAGCTTCTTGTCGAAAATAACTTCATAACACAGGAGCAATCCAAGGAGCAGGACAAGCTTCCGAAGAGCGTTTCCCGGCCGAAGGTAAAATCATGAAAATAATGACTATCTTTGGTACTCGGCCTGAAATTATCAGATTGAACCTGGTCATGAAAAAATTGGATCAATATTGTGACCATGTCATGGTACACACCGGCCAGAACTACACAGATAGTCTTAACACCATATTTTTTAATGACTTCCAGTTGAGAACGCCCGATCATTGGCTCGGCGTCCACGGCAACACCATGGGAGAGCAGGTCGGCCAGATCCTGCAGGAAACCGAAAAGGTGATGCTCAAGGAAAAGCCCGATAAAATACTGATCCTGGGGGACACGAACAGCGCGTTGTCGAGCTTTATCGCGAAGAGGCTGGGGATCCCAGTATACCATATGGAGGCAGGGAACCGGTGCTACGATGACCGGGTCCCGGAGGAGGTAAACCGGAGGATCATCGATCATTCGAGCGACTTCCTGCTGCCGTACACCCATCGGAGCAAGGAAAATCTGCTGGCCGAAGGGATACCCGGTAATTCGATCTACGTCACCGGCAATCCCATTAACGAAGTGATCAATGCATCATCAGATAAAATCGAGGGCAGTCGGATCCTGGACAAGCTTGGTATAACAGAAAACAAGTACTTCCTGGTTACGGCACACAGAGCAGAGAATGTCGACATCCCGGAGCGGCTCAGCAATATTTTAGCATCCTTAAAGCAGATATCGGAAAAATATGGTTTGCCAGTGGTTTGCAGCCTCCATCCGAGAACGAAAAACATGATAGAAAAACACAACCTCAACAACTACCCCGAGAAAATCAAATTTTTCGAGCCCGTCGGCTTCTTCGACTTTATCAAACTGGAAAAAAACGCGCTGTGCGTAATCACCGATAGCGGTACCGTACAGGAAGAGTGTTGCATATTTAGGAAACCGAACATCACGATCAGGGATGTGACCGAACGGCCGGAAACGATCGAATGCGGCAGCAACATGCTTACAGGCGTCTCACCAGAAACGATCCTGCGATCAATCGACGTCGTCCTAAATTCGAACCAAGACTGGCTACCGCCCGCAGAATATATCGAGAGGGATGTATCCTCAAAAGTGGTCAAGATCCTGCTCGGACACAGCGAATAAAGTAAGTGGGAGATCGAGCGAGTAAGTAAGCACGTACGCGAGGTAATCTAATGAACAAGCTGGTCGTTATCGGTGCAAACGGAATGCTGGGATATGCAGTATCCAGCTATTTTGAATCGCGAGGATATCAGGTAAAAGCGCTCTCCAGAAAGGAATTCGATATCTCACGGGATCCGATCGAAAAACTGGGCGAAATTATCCGCGACTATGACGTACTGATCAACTGTTCAGGCGTGATCAAACAAAGGATAAACGAATATCCGGTCGAAGAAGTGCTAAAAGTCAACGCAATATTCCCAGTCAACCTAGCTAGGCTATGTGATCAGCTCAGCATCCTCTGTTTCCACATTACCACAGACTGCGTTTACTCAGGTAAAAAAGGAGGGTACTCAGAGTCCGACTTTTTTGACGCGGACGATTTCTATGGTATGAGCAAAAATGCCGGCGATACAAACAATTGCATGACACTGAGAACCTCCATAATCGGCGAAGAGAAAAATAATTTCAAATCGCTCCTATCATGGGTAAAATCACAGAAAGGTAAGACCATAAACGGATACGTTGATCACCTGTGGAATGGCGTGACCACCCTGTACCTGGCGGAAATCATCGGTAAAATCATCGATCAAAACCTGTACGAGAAAGGCATCTTCCATATCCATACCAAACAGACGCTGAGCAAGTACGACATTACCAGCATCATCAATGATGTATACGGTCTGGGCATCACAATACAAAAATTCAACACCAACGCTTCATGTGATCGAAGCCTGAAGAGCGAAAAGCCGCTGAGCGATATGCTAGTCACCAAAGACCTGAGGACACAAATCGTCGAGATGAAACATTTCTTCGAAGAGCGAGAATCATCATGAAAATACTGATTGTGCAAGAGTCTGACTGGATAAAAAGGGGCCCGCATAACACCCACCACCTATTCGAGCGCCTGTCAGAAAAAGGCCACGAGATCAGGGTCATAGACTACGAGATCAACTGGAAGAGCAACAAGCAGCACGAACTGCTACCAAAGCGGATGGAGGTCAAAGACTACCACAAGATCCGGGACCACGCGAAAATAACCGTGATCAGGCCTCCGATCCTCCACATAACACCCTTCAACTATGTATCCCTATTATACACCCATCGCCGCGAAATAAAAAAGCAGCTGCGCGAGTTCAAGCCGGACATCGTCGTCGGCCTAGGCCTGCTAAACGGAGATATCGCGGTGCGAGAATGTCACAAACTGCACATACCGTTTGTATACATAATCCTAGACACCATTCATACTCTTGTCCCCGAGCCCGTCTTCCAGTACATTGCAAAATCGATCGAGCAGAAAAATTATCGCCGTTCAGACCTAATCATCTCGGTCAATAAGCTGCTGAAGGACTATACGATCAAAATGGGAGCCGACCCTGCACGATCGATTGTCCTACCCCACGGGATCGAAGTTTCCCGGTTTGTAAAAGGATCCGAGGACCGACAGAAAATACGATCAAAGTACGGGTTTACCGACCAAGATACCGTGTTATTTTTCATGGGTTTCCTTTACCCCTTTTCGGGCCTGATCGAAGCGGCGACCGATTTAAAGGATCATCTCACACGCTATCCGAACATAAAATTGTTCATCATCGGCGAAGGCCCAGCATACAACGAACTCGATAAAATCAGGAAAGTCATTCCGAATAATCTAACATTACTCCCCTGGCAGCCATATCCAGAGATCCCGTCGATAATATCCGCTTCCGATATCTGCATCTTACCATCCAAGATCAATGATACGATGAAGGATATCGTGCCTATTAAAATACTAGAGTACATGGCCGCTCGAAAGCCCGTAATTCTGACGAAGCTGCCTGGTGTCATGGCTGAGTTCGGCAACGAAAGCGGTATACTCTACATCGATAAACCAGACGATGTTCTGGAAAAAGCCGTTGAGATCGTGAAAAATGGCTCGATGGAACGTCTACAATCTCAGGCATTCACATCAGTGGAGCAAAAAGACTGGGACCTGATCTATCTGACATTCGAAAAGATCTTGGCTGACACAAAACAAACCTAAATAACGATATGGGCATATTGGATGTATCATCTATGAAGATCACCATTGTTCGTGGCCGCACTACAGATGCATCAATATACAAGATAGCAGACGCTCTCCATAGTTTTGGGTACACGGTCGATCTGCTCCTGTGGGATCGAAAAAATAACCTGAATGTCAAGCAGCTAAATTACCACGTGGTCAAATTCAATTTTAAGGCTGCCGAGAATAAATTTTCCTCGGTTTTATTCTTCCCTGTATGGTGGCTATTCGAATTTATCGAACTCCTCAAATCCGACGCAGATGTGATACACGCAACCGATCTTGACACTCTAATGCCGGCGATCCTAGTGAAGATCATCAAAAGGAAAAAATTAGCCTACTCCATACTAGATTTTTATGCGAATAACCTTCCGCGTATCCGCCCATACCCTCTAACCGATCTTATCAGATCGCTGGTAGCATCCATCGAAAAATTCGGGATCCGCTTTACCGACGTCTTATTTTTAGTAGACGAGCGCAGAATCGAGGAGGTACGGGGAGCGAAAATAAACAAAATCAATTATATCTATAATACGCCTCCGGACATCTACCACAACAGAACTCGTGACGAGCCAGCCGGTCGTGGTTTTACCATATTCTTCGCCGGGGGGCTGGTGAAAGGCAGAGGCCTTGAATACATGATAAAAGCCATACAAAACATCGACGGCGTTAAGCTAGTCATCGCAGGTCCCGGGACGGATAACGAATTAGCAGCCTGCAAGGCAATCGATGCAAACAAGAAAATTGAATTCATAGGATGGCTTCCGACTTACGAGGAAGTATTAAAATATTCAATGAAAGCAGACCTGCTGTTCAGGTTCAACGATCCGTCGCTGCCCAGTAACAGATACGGAAGCCCAAACAAGCTGTTCGAAGCGATGATGTGCGGCATACCAATACTAATAAACTCAGAATTCGCCGCCAGCAGCCTCATCGAAAAAGAGGACTGTGGCGTCATGGTTCCCTATGGGGATGTCGAGGCTATCACTCTAGCGATCACCTCCCTTATCAAAGACCCAGACCGATGCAAAAAACTGGGGGCAAACGGTAGAAAGGCATACGAGGAGCGATATTCCTGGGTTATTATGGAAAAGAGATTGAAAGACTCATATACTAGCTTGTACAATTAACGGTGAGAAAGATGGGAAAAAAGTTACGTATCATATATCCTCACCAGGTTTACCCTAAAATCAGCGGCTCCGTGCTCAGATCACTAAATATGGCAAAGCTAATCGCCGATCGCTTCGATAATATATCCATCTACGCAGTCGACGAAAATGTAAAGTATTCTGATAAGATCGATGGCATCAATATCATCCAGGACCTGAAATTCAACGGCTCATTGGACAGGCTAAAATATAATATCGATGGAATTGCCTCGAAAAATTTTTGCCTGAAAGTGTCACCGGCCGCGATGGATGATAAAAATGCCGTTTATCAAATCGAAGACCCATACCTGTATAACGCGATAAAAAATAACCACATCGACAGGTACATCTTAAACGAGCACAACGTGTATTGGGAAATGTTTAACTTCCCCGCATACACGCTAAAGCAAAAAGTATATAATCGTCTTTCCTCCGGCAGAGACATTAAAATAGAAAAGCAGGCCCTATCAAACGCCTCCCATATCTTTGTGTGCTCGAGCCGGGACAAACAATTGCTCACCTCAGAATTGCCAGGAATCAAGGACAACATTACCGTTATACCGAACTGCCTGAATTACCAGGAGTACGCTGATTACACTAAGAAGAATTCAGGTAACAATAATGGTAACGAGCACGATACAGCTACAATGACCGTGCTATTCATGGGGCTTCTGAGCTACGCACCCAACGCGGATGCAGTGTACAGCATATGCCACGATATTGCCCCAAAGTTCGATAATAAGGTAAAATTTGTGATCGTCGGACGGGACCCTCCGGCCGTTGACAAGCAGCCCGATAACGTTATTTTCTCAGGATACGTTGAGGATATCAAGAGATATGTGATGGAAGCGGATATATGTATTGCCCCGCTGAAATTCGGGAGCGGAACCAGGTTCAAGATCCTGGAGTATATGGCCATGGGCAAGCCCGTCATCGCAACTTCCAAGGGTGCCGAGGGTATCGAATATACCGATGGAGTGAACATCGTAATCGAGGACGACATCACCAGGTTCCACGAAAAAATAACCGATCTACTGGGAGACGCGAACAAGGTAAAACTGCTCGGGAAAAACGCTTCCGATCTGATCAGGGAAAAATATGACTGGGGGTCATACCGGAAAATACTAGGCGACGTATATAAAAAGGTGTTTGATGAGGCTAATTAACATATTTAAGATTAACAACTTTCCTCTGAGAAAGCTGTTTATATATGTTTTCGCGATCCACGCGGCAGTGTGGGGTCTAATCCTAGCTGACTCGCTGGGCCTCTCCATCCCTTTTCTCAGGCCGGTCGTCACCACTATTTTCCTTCTCTCGGTTCCCGGGATCTTAATCCTCAGGGCGATGAAGATCACCAAGTTTAGTATTCTCGATAATTTATTGTATACCGTGGGGTTGAGCGTCGCGGTGATCCTGGGCACCGGGCTGGTGCTGGACATTTTCACTATCCAACTCAGCAACTTTAACATCACTTATCTGAATATGTCAACGTATCCAGCTCTGGTCGTGCTCACGGTCTTTGACGCTATTCTAATGGCGGCATGCTACTTTAGATCCCGGAATATTGACGACGAGGCTTACTACTTTGATGTTGATAAAAGAACCGTGCTCCTATTCCTTTTGCTGCTTACCCTTCCAATATTGACGATCGTGGGAACTTACGAGGTCAACGTCTATAACAATAACACGGTGTTAATCGCCTTTTTATTCATACTCGCCGCCCTCATTTTTATTTCGGTCACCAGGATTATGCCCACCACCCTATATCCAAGCATCATCTTCCTATCCGCCATATCCCTGCTGTTCCATAACTCATTGATATCCAATTACATCACCGGCAACGATATTCACTTTGAATACTATTTCGCCAACCTGGTCGTACAGAATAGCTCGTGGGACTATTCTATAGGCTCGAATGTAAACGGAATGCTGAGCATAGTCGTCCTCGCCCCGCTATTCCATGATATATCCGGCATCAGCCTCACATACATCTTTAAGGTCATCTACCCCCTCATCTTCTCCTTCGTCCCTGTAGCCCTATACCAGGTGTTTAAAAAACAGACCAACGAAAAAATCGCGATTTTATCCGCATTTCTATTCATCTCATATTGGATATTCTACCAGGAAATGTTGTCTTTGGCGCGGCAACAGGTCTGCGAACTGTTTCTAAGTTTGTTATTGCTTACCCTCGTCAGTAATGTGGATAACAAGATAAAATACACCATGGTAATATTCTTTGGCGGGTCGATGGTTACAACGCATTATGGTTTATCTTATCTCTTTTTACTCTGTCTGCTCGGTACCTGGGCGTTTGTCTTAGTATATAATAGGCTATTCAAAAAATTAAAGGGCACCTCTATCAACATCAATTACCTATTCATCTACATTGCGTTTATCATATTCTGGTATACGCTCGTCTCCGGGTCATCATCATTTAACACCATTGTAGGCATAGGAGACAATATCATAGCAAAAACGCTCAGCGACACCTCTTCGAATAGTACTGAAGGCATGTCACTTGTTACGATGCAGATGCAATCACCGGTCCATGAGTTTATGAAGGACATACAATTCGCCTCCGTAGGTTTAATTGTCATCGGGCTATTGTACTCTGTAGTTTCAAAGAGGTACAAGATCAACGTCGAATATAAATTATTTTCATTTATATTTGTAGGATTGGAGGCGGCGGGGATCGTCGTGCCCATGTTTGCAAGCTCTTTAAACGCCACCCGATTATATCAGATCGGCCTCCTCACCTTCGCACCATTTTTTATCATAGGCATCGCTTTCTTCGCGAACATGCTCGACAAAATCATCCAAGTATTCACTTCCAGGTCGAATGTAATTAGCGGGATGAAACTTGCAGCGGTCTTTTTAATGATCTACCTGCTAGGAAACTCGGGCATGCTCTACGAATTAACACATGATCCTGCTCCGGGGTCGATTGCGATTAGCCAGCAGTCATTGAAAGACAGCGGCATAACAAACGAGAATAATATCCTCTATAACAACATCAATGTCTTCGAGCCGGATGTCTATGGCGCACAGTGGCTCCATCAGTATCAAAGCAGCTTTAACTTTATTTCAATTGACGTCAATATGAAATACGCGCTCAGCAGCTACGGGATGTTCGGCCAGTTTACCTCTCGTAACCTGAACGACTTACAGTACGGAATCTCTAGAAACACGTATGTTTATTTGGGCTACACTAATGTCGTTGAAAATATTGTCAGGAACAACTTTAGCAGTTCGTTTTATACGACCAATCTTAATCCTTATTTAGATAATCTCAACATAGTATACTCTAACGGCGTCACCAGGATATACTACCAGGATTGATGAATTATCGGTTGGACAACAAAATAAGCGGGATGTGCTTATAGTCAAGAACCAAATTATCTATACTTTAGATAGCGTTAAAAACAATAGCATATGACTGATTTCCATTCTGATAGGTATAAAATGTTCAAACCCTGACTATAACCCCATGACTTTAAGTCGCGGAGTTTCGCTACATTTGAGCCCAAGGATCCTAATTAACTGATATAAAAACTGATATAACAACACGAAATGCCCGCTATATTCGAGGGTTTAATTAAGAAGCCGCAGAGCTCCCTTTTTTCTTTTGTCTGATATATTGTAGCAGCGGAAATGGCAGTAATGCCAGCAAGGTGCACCTGAGTTTTCTTTTTCGGTACCATTTAGTGCGGCATCGCCGTAATATTTCCCGGGCAACCTTTGAGTTTCCTGTCATGAGATTTATTTCGGCTCTCGTGAGCTCCTTTCGATTAATGTATTCGGTGAGTGACTCGACGTACTCTTGTGGAACTTTTCCTTCTCTCATGGCCTCTCTTGCTATCTTGATGAACGGCTCCTCGTGATCTGTGGGAGGCAACCTGTTACCGGAACGGTTTGATGCGTCTGTATGGTATATCATTCCCACGCTTCTGCTGAAGGCCACCGGGTATTTCAACGCGATCTTCCCTAGTAGGCAATGTTCCTCCCCGTACCAGTACCCCACCGGAAATCCTCCGGCCTCTAGGAATATCCTTTTAGGTATGCCTGTCACTGATGAGTTGGCGGGGGCATCTCCAAGGGCGCCTGATTTAAAATAGTCTGGAAGCAGGCCCTCCCATGGTGAGTCGGGTATGTGCCGGTAATCGGGTGTGCGGATATCAGTTTCGGATATGTATATCTGGTAGGAAGTGGCGTATAAACCTGCGTCGGGGTATTTTTTCCTCAGTCGAAGGATGGTTTCGAGGTGTGCCGGCGTCCATTCATCATCGGCATCGAGGAATGCAACCATGTTCGCACTTGTCTCTTCGACCCCTCGGTTTCTCGCGGCGGAAGGCCCCTGGTTTTTTTGCTGGAATAACTTTATTCTCGGGTCTGAAAATCCTCGAACGACCTCTACCCCGTTATCGGTAGAACCATCATCCACGATAATAATCTCGAAATCTTGGAACGTCTGGTTGAAGACCGAATTCAACGTCTTTGCTATATGCGGGCCTTTATTGTATAATGGTATAACGATCGATATTTCAGGCATAATACCCATCTATCTTTGATTTTTGGAATCATGATGTTATTATGATAAACTCACTTTTCTTTTCAAATTTTGTAATGTTAACAATAATTTATACGGCAGCATGGCCAGCGCAAAACATTTTAACTTTTTCTTGTAGTACCATTTCGTCTTACAATCCCTGAGAATGGCCCGTGCAGTTTTTCCATCTCCTGCCAGTACATATTCCATCGCACGCCTGATATCTTTTTCGTATACACACTCGTTGAGCGGCTCGACAAATTCCGGCAAAACCTCGCCCTTTCTCAACGCTTCCCGTATGGTATTCGCCGCAGGCTCTACATACCCCAGAGGCATATTTCTATGTGTAGCGCGGTTGGTGGCATCTGTATTGTATATCGCCCCCGTCTCCCAGTTAAAGGCGACAGGATACTTAAGCCCTATCTTCGTCCACAGATCCTCGTCCTCTCCAACAGGGTATGCCTGTGGAAAACCCCCCGCCTCTAGGAATATTTTTTTGGGTATGCCTACAACAATGGTGCACACAGGGGCCTCCCCTAACCCTCTGGATTTGAAATAGTTTGGTATGATACCTTCCCATGGCGGGGCTGGGATGAACTTGTAGTTTGTGTCTCTCGTATTTCCGTTGAGCGTGCGTATTTTATATGCTTGTGAATACATGCCCGCCTCCGGATATTTTTTTTTCA
>DATHCY010000083.1:0-5999 GCA_035319305.1 Methanocella sp. | reverse complement strand
TACCTGATGCAGATAGATCAACGTCTTTCGTTCCCGGCCATAAATGAGAGGTTCGCATGAGCGACCTTGAAAGCTACGTCGTGACCGGTATCCAGTGGCTGAAGCTAGCCGCAGAGGTGCTCAGCGTCCTTATCATCGCGTCAGGGATCCTCTTCAGCCTCTACAATCTGGTGCGCCCGCTGCGATGGCCGGACATCAGGACATATAACCTGGTCAGGCTGGGGTTTTCCCGGTACCTGGTCCTGGCGCTGGAATTCCAGCTGGCGGCCGATCTTCTCGGCACCTCCATATCGCCTACATGGGACCAGCTGGGCAAGCTCGCGGTCGTCGCCGCCATACGAACGTTCCTCAACTTTTTCCTGCAGTACGAGCTAAAGCAGGAAAGGTCCGAGGAGACGGATAAGCCAGCGAGCGCTGGAGGATCAGGCGGTCTATGACCGAGAATCCCCCGGCCGAGCCTCCGGATCTCAGCTATGATCGGACTCGAATGGCCGCAGATCGCACCCTCATGGCCGGGACCCGCACCACCGTCTCGATGATCAGCTTCGGCTTCAGCATCTACAAGTTCTTCCAGTACCTGCGAGAATCAGACGTGCTAGGACAGTTCCCCGGCACCGGGCCGAGACTCATCGGAGAGGCGCTGGTCATCCTGGGTACCGCACTAATGGGACTGGCGATTGCGGAATACATCGTTTATCTAAGGTGGCTGAGCCGGCGGGCAGGCCAACAATTTCCCGTTTCAACCACCCTGATCGGCGCGTTGGCCATCACCTTCATCGGGCTTCTGATACTGCTCAACCTATTCTGGAGGGTCTGGCCGTGAAGATCCTCGAAGACCATCTTAATCTCTACTAAACGGATAGACAAATGGAAGGCACAGTACAAGGCCGGCGACCAAGAGCTGCTGACCGGTGGGCCGCGAACTTCGCCCCGGCCTCGCTGGCGGCTTCCCTGTAGGCCCGAGCACTGTCCCGGCCGGTGGTGACCGACAGTAACGGGACAAATGCAACTGCCAGGCATCATGTCCGCGCCGCTCCTGAGTCTGCCTCTTTTTCACCAGCCTATCCGCCAATCTGCCGGGCCAGTCCTGGCCTGATCATCACGACTACACTGGGACTGGTCGATCTATCCGGAAGACTGCGGAGCGTCCTGCAAAAGGCGGGATTCCGAGGAGCGGTTCGGCGGCTGCCCAAGCGGCGCACAGTGGCCGAAGTAATCGATGCATGGTTTCAAGGGATGAAAATCCGCAGCTATCGTGTCGTTGCTGCTCCTGCGTGTCTCCTGCTCACCTATATCTGTCTGGAGATCTATATTTTATTTGATATGGCGAGGATTATAAGCGACTGGAATGAGGCGTATACAGGCGTCCCGCCCTGGGACATCGGCCGGCCTCAGCCTGACTTTGAGGCTGTCCTCCGGAATGGGGAGATCGGGCCTGGCAGAGTCCTCGACGTTGGCTGTGGCCGGGGAGCGAATGCCATCATGCTGGCGCAGGCCGGTCTCACTGTCACCGGCATCGACGTAGCCTCGGATGCACTCGCGGATGCCAGGGCCGGGGCGGATGCAAGCCGTCTGAAGGCGAGCTTCATCCAGGGCAACGTGCTGGAACTGGATCGATTTTTTCCGGAGGGAGCTTTCGATACCATCATAGATTGCGGCCTCTTCCACGTGATGGAGGACGATGAGCGTCCGGTCTACGCCAGCCAGGTACACCGTGTGCTTCGCAGGGGCGGGGGCTATTTCATGATGTGCTTCTCAGATAAGCAGCCCGGGACGGACGGGCCTAGAAGGGTGTCGAAGTCAGAGATCGAAGGGACCTTCTCCGGGCTCTTCAGGATCAACTATATTAGGGAGGCGGCCTTCGAGACGCGGCTGGAGGGTGGGAAGCGGCAGGCATACCTTTTATCAGGTACAAAGGCTTAATCTGTATACGATAGTCTATGGAAGGGGCCTTAGCATGGGTAAGGTAATGATCGGAAAGGAGCGGCCCGGAGCTGCGCCCATCGTGATTGCCGGTACGCTCGTCGGTGGAAAAGCGAACTACATTACTATCGGCGGCTTCGGAGGGATGTCGCGGGCGCCGCCTATGGTGTACATCACGTCAGCAAAATCCCACTACACCAACGCCGGGATCATGGAGACCGGGTACTTTAGCGTGAACGTTCCCTCGCCGGATCTGGTTCAAAAGACCGATTACGTGGGCCTGGTATCCGGTCGGGATACTGACAAGTCAGGCGTCTTCACTTCCTTTTACGGTTCTGTAGACAAGGCGCCGATGATCCGGGAGTGCCCTGTGAATATCCTCTGCAAAGTGTTCAAGCAGGTCGACCTGCCTAATAACGATGTCTTCATCGGCGAGGTCCTCGAAGTCTACGTAGATAGCGACTGTATGACTGACGGCAAGCCGGACGCCAGGAAGATCAACCCCGTACTACTGGGAGGCGGTCTGTACTGGGAGTTGGGTAAAGTCATCGGCACCGCCTACAAAGACGGCAAAGCTTTGATGCAAAAATAACTATGTGCGGTTACCACTTGCTCTGGACTCTGATCTCGCAGGATTGGGACCGGGCCTCGACCATGTTCTGCCACTCGTCCCAGTTCGCATCCTCGCCGGGCTTCAGCTCGAACCGGATCCCCCGGTCACCGTCGAGAGGGAATCGGTGATCATGCCCCTCGAACAGGATCTCGTCGGGGATGCCGTCGGGAAAAGCTGAGCAACGCGTGGAATCTTCGCTGAGATGCCTGCAAAAGACGCAGATGAATGAGGTCAGATCGGTCATCGACGGGATCTGTTCGTCTGCGGACTATAAAGAGCTTCTCATGGCGGGTGCCGATTCACTTTTCGCTATTTTGCACGGTGACTGTCGCAGGCTCCTTCTTGCGCAGGGCGCTATGGCGGTATCCGTAGCCGAAGTACAGGATCATACCGATGCTGAACCAGGCGATAAACCGGATCCAGGTAGTTAGGGGTAGTTTGAGCATTAGCAGCAGGCACATGATCACTGCAATCGGCGTCACTATGATGATGGCCGGGCATCGGAACGGTCGCTTGATATTGGGGTGCTTGTATCGTAGCACGAAGACTCCGATCGCTGAGAGGATGAAGGCGAATAATGTGCCGATGTTGACTAGTTCCGCTAGCACTTGGATCGGTACGAAGCCTGAGACTAGTGCTGTGGAGGCGGTCGTTATGATGGTCACGATGTATGGTGTTCCGTACTTTGGATGGAGTCGGCTGATGCTGGGGGGAAGGAAACCATCGCGGGACATAGCGAAGATGATCCGTGTCTGGCCGTAGATTGTGAGTAGTAGCACGGTGGTGATGCCGGCGACTGCGCCGACTGCTACTACTGCCGAGCCCAGCCGGTAGCCGACCGCGGTTAGGGCATATGCGACTGGATCTGCGTTATTCAGCTGTGTGTAGGGTACGATCCCGGTTAGTAGCGCTGCGACCACGAGGTATAGGATGCTGCAGACTAGGAGCGAGCCTATGATGCCGATGGGCATGTCCCTGCCGGGGTTGTGGCTCTCCTCCGCTGTGGTGGACATGGCATCGAAGCCTAGGTAGGCGAAGAAGATGATCGCTGCGCCTGCTAATACTCCGGACCAGCCGAACGGTAGGAGCGGGGACCAGTTTGCGGGATTTACTTTTGGCACTGCTAATATGACGAAGATTCCTATGGCCGCTAGCTTGACTAGGACGATGATGCGGTTAAAGTTCGCGCTTTCTCTTGTGCCCATGATCAGGAGCGCTCCTAGGAACAGTGGTATGATGACCGCGGGCAGGTTGATGATGCCGCCGTCTGAAGGTGTTGCGATCAGCATTTTGGGGAGGACGATACCCCCGGATGATAGTAGGCTGGTCATGTAGCCCGACCATCCGGCGGCGACCACGCAGATCGAAAACGCGTATTCCAGGACTAAGTCCCAGCCTACGATCCAGGCGATGATTTCGCCTAGGGCGGCGTAGGCGTATGTATAGGCGCTCCCGGCGACTGGGACCATCGCTGCCAGTTCTGAATAGATTAGGGCGATGAATACGCAGGCGATGCCGCTGATCATGAAGGAGAATATTATTCCTGGGCCTGCGTAATTGGCCGCGACTACGCCGGTTAGCACGAAAATGCCTGTGCCGATGATCGCGCCGATTCCCATCAGCAGGATGTCCGGTGCCTCCAGTGTTTTCCGCAGGCCTGTCTTCTCCGCGGATTCGGTGAGTTGTTCGATGCTCTTGGTTCTGAATAGCTGTTGGAGAGTCGGTGGTTCCATTGGGCTCTAGCTTTTCAGGGGCTTATATATGTAGGTTATCGCCAAAAGCCAATACTTTAACTTATTTAAAACATTTAAAAAAATTTAAATACCATGGGAGGCTATTACTGCATATGCACAGCAAACAAAAGCCTGGGGAGGCCATACCCGAGTTATTGGTAGTCGAAGACCCGGCAGCGATCAAGCTACTGTTCACCCCGAAATACATGGACATCATCAAACTGCTAGGACATGAGGAGCTATCCATCTCCGACCTCGCACGAAGACTAGACATCAACCCAGGCTCAGCACACTACCACCTGAAGACCCTGGAAAAGCATAAACTGGTCAAACAAGTCCGGGAGGAGATCCATGGGGGAGTAGTGAAAAAATTCTACCGCAACGCAGCCATATCCATCGTCGTCGACACCGGCAAGGCCGAAACCGCAGGGACAGCCAGCACTGCAGCCCTCGGCCCGGAGTACATAGACAGGCTGGTGAAGCACCTAAGCCTGTTCGGCTATCCCATCCCAAATAGTAAATTGGAGAGGGCTAAAGCCGATCTGATGAGAAGCGATGCCCGTGCCAAAGCCATCATGAAAGAGCTACAGCAGATCGGACTGGAGCAGATCGAAGGCAACCGGGTGCTAGTCTCAAACGTCTACCAAGTGGCCATTTTACTCAAACTGATCGAAGATAAGGAGTTCCTCACCTCGATGAGAGACCTCATAGCGATAGCTTCCAAGAACAGTGACAAGGACGGCAATTAGCATGGAACAATCAGCAACCACCCATACAGCGACTCAGCAGATAACCCCTAAGCGCAGCAGCATCTTCAGCAATCGCAACTTCGTACTGCTCTGGCTCGGCCAAGGCACCTCAGTGATCGGCGATCAATTCCATATGATCGCCCTGCCCTGGCTAGTATTAATACTGACCGGCGACCCGGTCCAGCTCGGGCTGATACTGGCGCTGATCGGCGTGCCGAGGGCCATATTCATGCTGGCCGGCGGCGCCGTGACAGACCGCTTCTCCCAGCGGTCAGTGATGCTCGCCTCCGACGTGCTCCGCCTGGGATTGACCGCCCTCCTCGCGGCCATGATCTTCTCCAACCACATCGAGCTGTGGATGCTCTACGCCTTCGCCATAGTCTTCGGAACCGTGTCAGCGTTCTTCATCCCGGCATCAGGCTCGATCGTGCCCCGCATTGTCAACAGCGAACAGCTGATGACAGGCAACTCCATCGTCCAAGGCACCGCCACCCTCAGCGCCTTCATCGGCCCCCTGCTGGCCGGCGGGCTCATCGCCCTCTTTACCACGGCGCAGGCCGGATCATCCCCCTCCACCTTCGGCATCGGCCTGGCCATCGCCATCGACTCCGCGACCTTCCTAGTCTCGGTGATCACCCTCTGGCTGATGCAGGTCGAAAAGCCGCAGACCCGAACAACTGCACGGACAGGCTTCCTGCAGTCCATCGTGGAAGGCTTCACCTTCATCCTGGGAACTCGAAAGATCCTATACATGTTCCTCATCCTGGCCGCCCTGAACTTCCTCTTCAGCGGCCCGGTGATCGTCGGCATCCCGATCATCGCGAGCACCCGACTAACCGAGGGCGCCGCGGCGTTCGGGATCATCATGGCCGCCTTCGCCGCCGGGAACCTGCTGGGCTACCTCGGCTCCAGCGCCATCAAGATCAAGCCTCGAAACATCGGGCCGACCTCCGTCGGGTTCATTGGACTCTTCGGGGCGGG
>DATHCY010000082.1:0-36005 GCA_035319305.1 Methanocella sp. | reverse complement strand
CGTAGGCCCCACGCCCACGTCTGCAGCCAGCTGAGAGGCCGAGGTATCCTTAGACGTGACGAACGGATATGTGCCATAATATAAGGAGATGCCGAAGCCCTGAGAGCCTTCTATGATGACGCTTTCGCCCCGATCGATGGCGTCATTGCATTCCTTCGCCACATCGGTCAGGTACTTCCCAAGGGATGGAATATCCTTTGCCTGCTTGGCGCTCCGCATGACCCGGTCCTTGTTGGCGGGACCGCAACCGGTACCGGTAGTGCCGATCTTCCTGGCCAGCAACTCCGTACCCTGATCCTCCTCGATGTGCTTCGCCTCGATAATCGAGCAGCGATAGTCCACGCCCAGCCGGCTGCTCGCGTTCAGCAGCGAGACCTCCTTCTCCAACACGACCGGATCGACCAGAACGCCGGCGCCGATAAGCAGCCTGGCACTGTCATAGATAAAACCAGAGGGGATCATTCGGACCCCGTGTTTCACCCCGTCCTTGACGACCGTATGACCGGCATTCGGCCCAACCCCACCGCGGGCGATAATGGACGGGTGATCGGTGTAGGCGATATGGGCGACGATCTTACCTTTTCCCTCGTCCCCGAAGAACCCGCCTACGACAATCGTAGTGACCATTAAAGTTTCTCTCCATCATATCTATCAAGGGGATTCATTAAAAAGATTGCTGTTATTGGTCGGAAGATGAACTGGAAGGAACGCGACAAGTCAGACCCACCCTAAATTTCGTGAACTACCCGCCCTAAAAGGCGAGGCTTCCTGTTTCACGGCTGAAAGTTTGCAACCAGCATCACTGCTGATTGTACTGACTATCCGCTCGACAGGCAAACCAGCATGTCCCACGCCCCTTCCAACCAGAGACTCACACCAACACTCCGAAATATTCAATGCCACGTTGAAATCTCTGTCCAATTGAACTTTACAAGTCTGACGGGAAGACCCTGATGCAGCAGAGATACATTCAGCCCGCCGGATTAGGGTACATACAACATCACACTGGCCCCGGCACCTATGTGCTCGACCTGTCGCGCTTTTCCGGCATGGGCGCCGCGGGCAGATTGCCTGCGGCGCTGAGCATCGGGGCTGGCAAGACAATGATCATGGATCTGGACATCGACACCAAGATCAGATAGCCTCATTGAAGCAGAGACCGCCTATTAATCGTAGCACGCCTCCAATATCATCTATAACCGATCATAACACCAATTTAATCAGCACTATCTTTAAATAACGGCTTCAATAATACCCTCTTGCTATATGACCGGCTGGTCAAGATATAGGTGAATTGTCGATGAGGTTTACTTCATTCATGGTTTATGGTATCGTAGCGCTGCTTATATTATTATCGTTAGCGGTATCTGTATATGCAGCGGATGGATCGTCGACCAATACGTCCGGCTATAGCTATACAAAATCGCATAAGATCGCAGGAAGCCAAGACGGGGATCTGTTTGACTATCAGATGAAGTACATCATCCACCGAGACACCGGAACGGACAATGGCCAGGACGTATATCTGGGCGGGCACTCCCTCAGCTGGCCCAATGATATTAGGTTCGAAAACGCCGCGGGGGATAGCTTATCTTACTGGGTAGAATCCTCGGATTCAAACAGTGCGACTATCTGGGTAAAGATCGATAAGATACCGACTTCAGGCACAACCATCACAGCAGAAGGGCTCGATATGCCCGGCAGTAATGGGCTTGGTGTTTCTGCCATTTTTACTCGTCGGGATCGGCAGGCTGAAGGGCAGGAAACTGTAAACTTTCTTGTTCATGCCATATTTATATCCTTAAATGTCTAATGGGAAGTGAAGGCGGGTCAACTATGAGGTTTGTATCGGCGGTCATATGCTCTCTGGCGGCGCTGCTTCTGGTATTGCTGCCGGTCGCATCTGCTAGCACTTTGGGTGGTTCGGCGACCGATTATTTATCCGAATACACACACACGAAATCTCACGCGATCATTGGCAGCCCTGATGGGGATCTGTCGGATTACAATGTGAGGTTCATCGTCCACCGGGGTAGTGGCACCGATAATGATATGAACGTATATCTGAATGGCTATTCATTACGCTGGCCCGACGATATACGCTTTACCGACGATTCTAACGATTCCCTGAGCTTCTGGGTCGAGTCAAGCGATGCTGATACGGCCTCCATATGGGTTAAAGTACATGAGATCCCTGCATATCCGGCGGTTGCCACCATAAAAATATTCTACGGCAGCGCCTCGGCGGTTTCTGCCAGCGATGGGGAGGGGACGTGGGAATTTTTTGATGATTTCAGCTCGCTGGACGATAGTAGATGGTCCACGATACATGGTAGCCCGTCGGTCAGCGATGGGGTGATCACCTGCCAGGCGATCGGCTCCGGAGACAAGGCAAGGACATCGGTTGAAACCGCCGATGATGTGTCCTTTGATGGCAGCCGGGTTCTCGCGAAGGTCAAAACCGCCCACTGGAACAGTACCGACTACACTGAAATCTTCGCTGCGGCTGATGCGGATGACAGGGGCCTGGAGGCCGATTTCTCCAACAGTTCCGAAGGCTCAAGGGGTCGCGCGTATATCAACTGGATCGATGGTAGTGATATGAGCTACCAGGATATCCGAGGCTGGAGCGCGGGAACCTGGCACATCCTCGATGCTGAGAGATTAGGTGACCAGATCAGGTGGCAGGTCGACTATAAGAATCAGGTAAATTGTTCGCAGAACTATTGGACGGATCCTGGAGTGATATCCTTCAACGCTTCTCATGATGGCGCTGAAATCAGTGTAGATTGGGTTGCGGTGGGCCTGGTGACGGCCAACGAGCCGGCTCATGGTGTATGGTGGAGTGGGGATGCTGAATCAACGAACCAGGATGCACAGACGCATTCAAGGGCTGCATCGCCGAAACCGATTTCATCTTCACAGCCTTCGCCGACCTCAGGACAGCAGAGTCAAGGCTCGCAGAGCGGATCAGGATCGCTATCGTTGGATGGGGTCGACATGCCAACCTTATGCTGCATGTCGGGGCTCGTTGTTGCTGTGTTCGTTGCCCTGCTCGTCCTGGTAGCGTTGATGGCGATGGTTGTCAGGAGGCTGTTTAGGTGAGCCGAAAAATTGTGGGTGGGCGGCTCGTGAATGTTTCCACGATTATATGGGTGGCGGGCCTTATCCACCGTGTATAGGCTGGCAGTTTTGGCACGATCGTTAATGCCGATCGACCCGGCAAAATTTCAACTGAAAGAAATCGCCGGCTATATCACGTTCGAATTGGATTGAGCAATAGGCTGGAAAATATCGTCGCTTTCAATATTGCAATCAACAAATTTATATCTCTGCCCATAGTGATAGCTGAACAGGCAGTCCAACAGGCAATACCTGCCGCCTGCTCTCTGTCTCACTAGCTAACTCACTCACTCATTTACTCAGGTGTCGAAAATGATCATCCAGGAGCTAAGGGCTATCGTAGGGGAGGATCGGGTCACGGACGACCCGGCCGAGCTTTATTGTTATTCTTTTGACTCGTCGTACATACGCGGCAATGCTGACTATGTAGTCCGGCCGGGGACTGTCGAGGAGATCTCGGCGATCGTCAAGGTCGCCTCTGCCTATAAGATTCCTATTGTGCCTCGGGGCTCGGCCAGCGGCCTGACCGGGGGCTCTGTCCCTGTGAAAGGAGGTATCGTGCTGGATATGGCCTCTATGAATAAAATCCTGGAGCTCGAGGCGGACAATCTTCAGGTGGTCATTGAGCCGGGGATCATTCACCGTGATCTTAACGACGAGCTGGTGAAGCATGGCTTCTTCTTCCCGCCGGATCCGGGGAGTAGCGATATGTGCACGATTGGTGGGTTGATCGCCAATGGTGGTAGCGGCATGCATTCGGTCAAGTATGGCACGGTCAAGGACTATGTGTTGGATCTGGAAGTAGTGCTGCCGAATGGTGATATCATCAACACTGGCTGCAGGGCGCCAAAGTCGTCTTCGGGCTACGATCTGACCAGGCTATTTGTAGGCAGCGAGGGCACGCTGGGAGTTATCACAAAGGCTCGACTCAGGTTGTTCCCCTTG
Source organism: Methanocella sp. (assembly GCA_035319305.1). Lineage (GTDB taxonomy): Archaea > Halobacteriota > Methanocellia > Methanocellales > Methanocellaceae > Methanocella_A. Next base: position 31,937 of record DATHCY010000082.1, on the reverse strand, counting down.
CCGGAGACTAAGGCGATCCTGATGGCGTGTTTTGACCGGATCGATGATGCGGGGAAAGCGGCGGTGACAACTTTATCGTCGGGCATCATCCCGGCGGCGATGGAGATCATGGACGGGAGTGCCATCCGGGCGGTCAAGCAGATCGATCCGTCGCTGGATATCCCGGATGTCGATGCTATGTTGCTCTTCGAGGTGGACGGATATAAGGAGGCGGTCGCCAGGCAGGTGCAGGGCGTCTGCGCCGCCTGTGAGAAGTGCGGCGGTCGCACTGTCGTGGCGAAGGATAAGGGCGAGGAGGAGCGCCTCTGGTCTGCACGGCGGTTGGTTGGGGTGGCGGTGACGAAGCTCAACCCGGGAAAAGTGAGGGTCTATGAGGCGGAGGACATTGGGGTGCCCATCAAATACGTGCCGTTTATGCTGAAGACGATCCAGGAGATCGGCCGTAAGCATGGGATGCCGCTGGTGACATACGGCCATATCGGTGATGGCAACCTGCACACGGGTATAGCCATCGACCTTAAGAGCGAGGATGAGTGGCGGAAGGTGCACGCGGTCAAGGATGATATCTACGATGTTGTGCTATCATTGGGCGGCACGCTTCCGGGCGAACATGGGACCGGCGTGATCCGGGGCAGCTATATGGTCAGGGCGCATGGGAAGAGCTACGAGGTCATGCGGGCGATCAAAAAGGCGGTCGATCCGGATAACATCATGAATCCGGGTAAGATGGGGATGTAGCTATGATCGGGGATCGTTTGGATGATATCGTCAAGTGCACTCGGTGCGGAAGGTGTCTGGCAATTTGTCCGATCCGCGAAGAGCTGGGCTGGGAGTCCACCGGTGCTAGGGGCCGGATGTTGCTGGCTAGGGCGCTGGCTGAGGGTGTGTCTCCTTCGGGTGCCATGCGGAATTCGTTCTATACCTGCTTGACCTGTGCCATGTGTACGTCGACATGTCCCTCGGGTGCAAAGCCAGACGAGGTGGTGGAGTCGGCCCGGAAGTGCCTGGTAGATGCGGATTCGGCCCCGCCTTATTATCGTGTGGTCGCTGAAAACATAGCCATGTTGGGCAATCCGCTGGGTGAAGCGGGCTCGAGAACTGCATGGGCTCCTGCTGGCGCCGTCGGCGGCAGATCCGATCTTATCTTTTGGGCAGGATGTCTGATGTCGTATCGCAAGCAGGTGGCCGCGAAGGCTGCATTCAAGATCATGAGCCGCTTCGGCGCTAAACTTCTTGAGGATGAGCGATGCTGTGGCTCGCCGATGCTGCGGCTGGGCGGCCATCCTTCTACGCTCGAGCATAACCTCAGGCAGATCGAGCGTAGCGGTGCAAAGACGATCGTGACCGGCTGCGCTGGGTGCTACAAGACGCTGAAGGAGGATTATGGACTGGGTGATGTGGAGGTGCTCCATATCACTCAGTTCCTCGCCCGCTCTGCGGGCGAACTCGGACTGAGGCGACTGTCGCTGAAGTTGACATATCATGACCCGTGTCATCTGGGCCGGTGTATGAACGTGTATGAGGAACCAAGGGCCATCATAAGGCGGATCGGCAGCTTCGTGGAGATGGGATCGTCGAAAGACAATGCACGGTGCTGCGGTGGTGGCGGCGGGGTTCGTAGGGGATATAGGGATATCTCGCGGAGGATTGCGGCCAAGCGGCTGAACGAGGTTCCGGGGGGCGTCGACTATATCGTTACCGCCTGCCCGATGTGCAATTCCAGCTTGGAGGACGCCGGCGGCAACGTCATCGACCTTTGTGAGTTGGTCTTGAAGTCGATGGGAACGGAAGATGAGATGATGGTGATAGAGAAAGAAAAGGAGCCGTCCGGCAGGTAGATGATAAATATGACGACGATTACGCTCAAGTATGGGAGAGGTCATTTCGACGTGAACGTGCCCGATAAAAACTTGGCAGGCGTTATCCTGCCGGAAGAGCTTTCGGGAGTCCAGGACGAGGCGACGGAGATCCGGCGGGCGCTGGATCATCCGATCGGCTCGCAAAGGCTTAGTGAGAAGGTAAAGCCGGGCGTTAAGGCCGCGATCATTATTAGTGATGTTACCCGGCCGGTGCCGTCCTATAAATTTTTGCCATTTATACTGGAAGAGCTCAATTTGGGCGGGGTTCCGGATTCGGACATTACGGTCGTTATCGCGTTGGGCAGCCACCGCAACAGCACACCCGAAGAACATAAGACGCTGCTGGGATCGGTTTACGGAAGGGTCAAATGCATCGATCAGAACGCGAGAGATTCAAAGTATGTTGGCACTTCGTCGTTCGGCCACCGCATCGAAATTTTCAGGGGGATCGTCGATGCGGACTTCGTTGTGTGCACCGGGAATATCGAGTACCACTACTTCGCAGGCTATACTGGCGGCGTCAAGTCGATACTGCCGGGTTGTGCCAGTCTCGGTACGATCCAGAATAACCACGAGATGATACGCAAACCGAAGGCTGAGACCGGATATATGGATAGTCCTGTTAGGGAAGAGATCGATGAAGTTTACGGCATGGTAAAGCCGGGGTTCCTGCTTGATGTGGTGCTCAACAGCCGGAAGGAGATCGTGGCAGTAGTGGCTGGCGATCCGATCAAAGCCCATCGCAGAGGCATCGAGTACGTGGATCGCATGTATAGTGTGAAGGTGCCGGCGGCCGATATTGTGATCACCAGCGCGGGAGGTTACCCCAAGGACATTAACATGTATCAGGCGCAGAAGGCGATGGACAATGCGAAACATGTGGTCAAACCGGGCGGCACGATGATCTTGGTGGCTGAATGTGCGGAAGGGCCTGGGAACGATGTGTTCGCTCGGTGGGTGAGCGAGGCGACCACTGTCGAGGACCAGGCAGGGCGTATGGATCGGAAGTTCGAGCTTGGAGGACATAAGGCTTCTGTTATCGCGAGGACGGCTATACGGTGCGAGATATATCTTGCCTCGATGATGGCGGATGATCTGGTGCGTAAGATGTTTCTGAAACCGGTAAAGACGCCTCAGGAGGCTCTTGACGCGGCCCTTAAAAAGCACGGGCCGGGGGCAACGGTATTAATATCGCCGTACGGCGGCATGATGCTTCCTAAACCTGCGTGATCGCCAGGTGTACGGCCATCAGGTCTGCTATTTTTATTTCTTTTACAGCTATTAATGCTATAAGGAGTGCCCACTCTGCAAAAAAGTGCCATTTTCCCGTATAAGCTTTTTATTCTGGCAAATTAACCTTTTTCCAAATATGGAGGGTATTGAAGATGAGGGTAAAAGTATTGTTAGCGTTGGCCATTGCCAGCATCCTGTTGATCAGTTCAATGGGAGTTGCCATGGCGAACATTCTTCCGTCCTGTATTTCCGGAGTTCCGACGCTGGCCGCGCTGCAGAACTCGGCCGATAATCAGGTCAATTCGGGTATGTGCGATTGCGGTTCCGCGGATGACGTTGGTTCTGTCAGCGCGGTACCTGACGTAGGCAATGCGGACGACTGTATCGGCTCTTGCGGCCTTCAGTCGCCGATTTGTGGCGTAAACGGCTCGTGTCCGGACTGTAATGTAACAGATAACACCACAGTTTTCGGCGGGCCTGATGTCAACTTGACGTGTCCGGTCGTTAATGCTGAATCTGCCCCGGTGAATCTGGAAACCCCGGCGCTCGCACTGGCGTTCCCATCGGTCAATCTGGCTCCGACTGCCGATGTCACGTTGCCACAGGTCAACCTAGGCCTGAACTGCTTCGACATCAGCTGCTGCCCGTCGCCTACTCCCACTCCAACCCATGACTGTTGACCCATAAATTCAACGACGGGCATGGAATGGGATGGCGGCGTACGCAGTATGATTACCGTGTGAAGACAGGCCGGATAGCCAGGCTATCCGGCCGCGACGCGGCGGCCGGTTAACACATGTAAGTGATAGGGGCGGGGCACAGTATGAATGCCGGCCCCTTAAGAACTTCATCAAGGCTGTTTTTTGGGTCGTAGGGTTATGGCCATCTGAAGTCAGGCTATCTTTAAATAATGGGCTGACTATCTTGTCGCGTATGACCAGAGATGAGATCCTGCGGCTGCTCCGGGAAAAAAAGGACTATGTATCAGGCGAACAGATGGCGGACTCGTTGGGGATCTCCCGCTCGGCGGTCTGGAAACAGGTACAGGCGCTCATGCGTGACGGCTATGAGATCGAGTCACACCAGAACCGCGGCTACCGGTTGGCCGGCATTCCCGACAGGTTATACCCGTTCGAGGTCAAATACGGCCTTCAGACCAGCGTAATTGGGTGTAAGGTCGTTCACTTCTCTTCCACGAGTTCCACGAATATCGTCGCCCGGCAGATGGCGGAGCGGAGTATTGATGAGGGCGCTGTGGTCATTTCGGAGACTCAGACCAGGGGCAAGGGAAGGCAGGGGCGTAAATGGGTGACCCGGCCGGGCGGCATATGGCTATCGTTGGTGCTCAAGCCCAAGATAGATCCGGCGCATGCGGCGAGCATCACTCTTCTCGCCGCCGTATCGGTGACCAAGGCGTTGCGTGGGCTCGGGCTGGAGGCAGTGATCAAGTGGCCTAACGATGTTCTGGTCAACGGTAAGAAGATCTGCGGCATACTGACCGAAATGAGCGCAGAGACCGACGCGGTCAACTTTGTTGTGCTGGGGATCGGCATCAACGTGAATAACGATGTGCCCCTGGAAACTGCGACGAGCGCAAAAACCGAGCTTGGCAGGCAGGTAGACCGGCTGAAGCTCGTCCAGAGCCTGCTGGAGGCTCTGGACGAAGACTACGCTGCCTTCCGGGAGAACGGGTTCCTCCCTATCCTATGGAGCTGGCGACGGTATTCGGATACGCTGGGCAGATCGGTGGAGGTGACCTACCAGGGGGAGACGGTCAGGGGAATGGCGCAGGATGTGGCTGACGACGGCTCGCTCATTGTGAAGCTACAGGATGGGGAAATCCGCAAGATCGTCTCGGGCGACTGTATTCACCTTAAGAGCCTGATGTGACGCCCCCAGAAATGGGGGGCTAATAACCTATAAATATTTGTAAACCTTAGTAAATTGCGAGGTTGACAATTATGGGGGGCAAGCTGGAGGACTCCAGAGTAAAAAAACTCGTCTACGCGTCGCTGTTCTCTGCGCTGACCGCAATCGGAGCGTGGATCACCATACCCTTGCCCGTGCCCCTCACGCTGCAAACCATGTTCACTTTGCTCGCCGGCGCCGTGCTTGGCTGGTATTTCGGCGCCCTCTCCATGATTGTCTATGTGCTGATGGGCCTGATTGGGTTGCCAGTATTCGCCGGCGGCCAGTCCGGCCTGGGCGTGCTCATCGGACCCATCGGGGGATATCTGCTGGGCTTCATTGCCGGCGCCGCTGTCACCGGCCTAATCGTTAAGATAAAGAAAAAACCCGGATACCTATGGCTTTGTACCGCCATGGTTGCTGGCACGATCGTCATCTACCTTTTCGGCGTCTCTCAGCTTGCTTTCGTGATGCACCTGCCCGCTGATCGGGCCCTGGTCCTGGGTGTGCTGCCTTTCCTTCCAGGAGACGTGCTGAAAATCATGGTCGGTGCAGCAATCGCCCGTAAAATCGAGGTCTAATGATATGATTGAGGTCAGGCAAGTCACTTATTCCTACGAACGATCGGCGGTGCTGAAAGATGTATCGCTCGAGCTTCGGAAGGGCGAATGTCTGTCGATACTTGGGCCGAACGCATCGGGAAAGTCCACGCTGGCACTGGTGATGAAAGGGCTGCTGGTTCCCGATGCGGGGGACTGCCTGGTCGACGGCGTCAGCACCAAGGAAGATTCGATGCACGCCCGGCTAAACGTGGGGCTGGTGTTCCAGGATCCGGACGATCAGATGGTGGCGCACAAAGTGGAGGATGACATCGCATTCGGCCCCATGAACGCCGGTATCCCCGACATCCCGCAGCGCGTCTCCGATGCGCTCGCTTCAACCGGGATCGAAAACCTGAGAGGCCGGGAAATAGCCTCGCTGTCAGGCGGTCAGCGACAGCTTGTCGCCATCGCTGGAGCGCTGGCAATGCGCCCGGCTTACATGATCCTCGACGAACCCACCTCGTTTCTGGACGCTGCCGGGACGAGGCTGGTGATCGAAGCGATCCGGTCCATGAGGGATGAGAGCAAAGGCGTCGCCATTGTGACGCACGACCCGCGAGTTGCCTCTATCGCAGATCGGTGCGCCCTCCTGAAAGACGGGCAAGCCACCCGACAGGGCAGCCCTGATGAGATCTTCGAAGACGACAGTGATGACAATATCGCTATGCCGGAGCTGGGAAGGCTGTACTCAAGGTTGCGCAGGAACAGGGCGCCCATCGGGCATCCTGCCCTGGACGCCCGCTCGGCAGTGGAGGCCGTATGCCGGTTAAGGCAGAAAGACTGAGCATGACGTACCCGGGGTCAACCGTACCTGCACTGGATTCTGTCAGCCTCGAAGTACATGATGGTGAGATCGCGGTGCTGTTCGGGGCTAACGGGTCCGGGAAAAGCACCCTGCTACGCTGCCTTTCAGGACTCGCGAAGCCGACCGAAGGCACGATCACTATCGACGGGACGCCTGCAGAACAAGCCCGCCGCAGAGTCAGCCTCGCCATCCAGTTTCCAGAACGGGCGCTCTTCGAGCCCACCATTTACGACGATATCGCGTTCGGACCTCGAAACCACCGCCGCGGGACGACAGAGCAGGAAGCGATCGACCTGCTGGTACGGGAGGCTGCGGATGCCGCCGGACTGCCGCTCGAAACGCTGTCGATGCATCATCGAAGCCTGAGCTACGGCCAGCGCCGGCTGGCTGCAATCGCGAGCGTTATAGCCACGAAACCCGGATACCTCTTTCTAGACGAGCCCGCCGCAGGCCTTGATACCGGCGCACTGCGGCGGATTACCCGCCTAGTCCGGCGGCTGAAAGCAGGAGGCACGACCATCGTGATCGCTTCGCACGACCCGCTGGCATTCATGGACGGCTGCGACCGGCTGATCGTGCTGAAGGCCGGCCAAGTCGCCGTCGACCGCCCTCCCCTGGATGCAGACCTTGTCGAAGCCGGGATCGTATCAGATACGCTTGCAGTAGCAAGGGCGCTGCAGCGCAGGGGCTGGGATGTCCCGGAGACTTTCTCGCCGGAGACGCTGGCAGATAGCATTGCGGAGACGATTCATCATGAAGATTCCGGCTGAAGCCAAGCTGATAGGGCTCGCCACGTTCAGCATTGCAATCATGTGGGCAGAAAGCAACCCGGCCACCTTCGCCGCGTTCGGGGCCCTGCTGCTGATTTTCGTACTGCTATCCCGTGTCCCGCTCCAGAAGCTCCTCTCCATGTTGCTGCCCGCCCTGCCCTTCATCGCCGCCATCACGCTGTTCCGGTGGGCGATTTCCGGGCCCGGAGAAGCATCCGTCTCCTGTATCAGAATCCTGCTCCTATACATCGCAGGCTCCGCGGTGACATCCACCACCTCCGAGCCAGAGTTCGAAACAGCCATCGAACGAATACTATACCCGGCAGCCCTCCTGACCCGCAGCAAAGTCAACCGAGACCTAGCCATGATGGTCAGACTGGCCATCACATTCATTCCCGCGATCCGGGAAGAGCACGATACCATCAGACTGGCCCAGGCTTCGAGAGGGGTCAACTTTTCCGGACTGCAAGGAATGATTAAGGGAGAGATCTACGTCCTGATACCGCTCATCAGCACGCTCGGCTCCCGGGCGGACCGGATCGCGCTGGCGATGAAGGCGAGGTGCTACGGGGCCGAAATAAAAAGACGGTAACAACACCGCTCTTTTCCAGATCAACCCCGAAACTCGAGGAAAGCGTAATTTATCAAAAAAGGAAATCAAGGCTTTATCGCCTTGATCTTACTGATTGTCGCTTGTTTCCCGTCTTCCTCGAAGGCGCTAACGAACTCGAACACCCGATCAGACCAGCCGCCGATAAGGCAGACGTTTCTGGTATCCTGTGGCAGCATGATGTTGCCATACCCTGATAGGTCGAAGCAATAAAGCTTCACATTCGGGTGTTTTCGCTGGTACTGCAGGAATAGCTTTGCGAAGTTTTTACCGTCGCCGTAGCTGTTCCAGAGCTGGCAGTCGGTGAAGATCATGATCCGGTCGACCGTTATGCCGGTGCTGATCAGATGCTGCATGATCTTGTAACCGTTGGTCGCGCAGCCGACGATACTGCCGAGGTTTCGAAGCTTCATGGTGTTCGCGAGCAGGCCCGCTGAAGTTCTGGGAACCGGGTAGATCTTAAACTCAGTCCCGAAGATGCTGGTCAACGAGTTTTCACAGAACTCGTGGGCGATCATGCTCAGCACGATACCGATATCATAGTACATCACCGTGCTGTTCCTTGACAGCGGCGTCTCCATGCTGCCCGAAACATCCGATGCAATCAGAGTAGTGCCCTTTAGCACGGGGATATTACCGATGCTGTGCTCAACCGCTTTTTCCAGCGCGTCCAGCACTGCCGGCGTATCAGGAACGGCCACCTTCTCAACCTCCCTGTACGCAGAGAGGAATCGGAACGGCAGCTGCCTGGAGCCTAGTACGGCGTTTTTGTCTGACAGCATCCTGCACAGCAGGGCGATATCTTCCTGGGTGACCGTGCGATCCTCCAGACAGTTCCTCAGGTTCCGCAACTGCGCCATGTAGTTGAGCGCCCTACCATCCCTGTGGAAGATCTCGTTGATCACCTGGTGCCAGGTCATCTTTCCCGTGGAGCGCATGACCTCCCATGTCTCGGGGGTCGCCAGATCGTCCCGGGCGATCCGGTCGTAGAGCGCCTGCCGCTCCGGGTTTGCCGGCTTCGGGTGGGTCATGAACAGCACATCCCGCAGCTTCACAGCGCCGTCCCTATTGTATTTGGCAAACTGGTACTCATCGAACTTTCCGAAAGCATCAGCGATGCCATTCTTCAGCATCATCGGGAGCTTCGACTTCCGAGGATAAACCAGATTGCGGGCAAGCTGGTAAGCCGTCAGCTCAGACAGCTCATCCGCCCGCTGTACGACCCTCGAAACATACTTCCTCGCGCTCGGGACTTTACCCACAGCGTTGGAGTTGGCGAACTCCGCGAGCAGCATCAACGGAACCGATCTGAGGTGCAACTTTTCCCGGCAGTACACAGCGAGCTGCAGCACGAACTCGGGATCGGTCTCAAGAACCCTCCGGATCGAAGAAAGCAGTTTAGCATCTGCATCCTTCCCGCTCTCATAATACTTCGGCTCCCCTACCAGAGTCGAAGCTGTCCTAATATATAAATCCATTAGCGGGTCGAGCTTGAACGCCAGCTCACCCTCATGATTCACCGTCGCATCCGAGCGGGATGCAAGCATTGCGCCGACGGTATATTTTATCTCGTTTGATTTCTCATTGAACTTTGTCATTTCTTTCACAGCCTTTTCAGGAGTATTCAAGGCAGGGGAGGATTGCCAGTACGGCGTTTGGCTCGTTTCGTTGGGAAGCGAAGTACCCGTATTTGTGCGCAGCCCCTGCCCAGCGGACACGACAGGAATCGAACCTGAACCTCTCGCGTGCTCCGGCGAAGTAACAACATTCCGCGCAGCCCTCTTTCGGGGAGTATTAGCGAACATTGTAGAGCGCTCTGCCATTGAGCTACGTGTCCATCGATGCCTTCCACCTGTTTATTATAGATGATGGGATAGGAAGGAGTCGAACCCTCAAACCTCTCGATCTGGAGCCGAGCCGTCTTACCGGTTGACATACTACCTATCAGGCGGATATTGACTGATTATGGTCTCATATAACTCGTTTTTACATTCTTTATCGCCTATCCAGGCGTTTATGAGAGGGGAGGACAAGCCGATACGGTTTTAGTTGGAGTAAACGAAGTACCCGTATCGTACGCAGCCCCTGCCCAGCGGACATGGCAGGAATCGAACCTGCATCTCTCGATCCACAGTCGAAGTAACAACATTCTGCGCAGCCCTTTTGGGGAGTATTAGCGAACATTGTACGTTAGCGCAATAACCATTATACCACATGTCCAGAGATCATTCAAAATCGATACATTTGCTGAAGCGAAAGCCAGCACCCACACAGTTTTAAAGTGTAGATAGTTGCCGCCAATGATAGCTGGAACGTCACAACGCAAGCAAGCCCTTATGGGCTAAACTTGTGTGTAGACAGCGACATAGGCAGCATGTTATGTAAAGAGTACACCCATATGCCCGCCCGATTTTTATCGCTATACATTTCCATCCCTCAAGATCTAAATTATGTGGAACGCCTAAATGCAGCAATACTATATATAACTTACGATTATATCCTTATCTCTAATAGTAAAAGCATCTGCTGATCCATCACGGGCGATCATGATAAAAATCGCTAAGACATCGGCCAACCGCCTCCACTGATCTCTGAAAACCGCCCGTATAATTTTCACACCGTCAGCATCATCATTTTCTTAAATCTGAGTGCATCCTCCCCCATATACATGTTATTAAACATGACGTAGATCTCCCCGGCGTCGCTGTATAGGGCTACCAGATCGGCCAGACGCTTCAGGTCCGAATCCGTAAACCTGTACCGGTAATTTACGTCCCCCTCACCGATTCCATGCAGCCGGAAATAGACCACTTCAGATCCTTTCGCGGGCCTGTTGCGGAACGGATCGACGACGTGGATGAGATTCAGATCACTGCATAATCCCCTGATGGTCTCCTGATCCCATCTGCCTCGGGGCTCCCAGGCGGCTGCACAGGGACGCTTCACCCTGGAGAAAAAGCCCTTTATATTCCCGATGTGTTCCCTAGTGGAGTCGAACTTCGGCGGGGTCTGCACCACTAGGATGTTACACGAGAGGATTTTGCAGATCTCCGCGGTCTCTCTCCAAGCTTCGAAATTCTCCTCTGTAGACTGCAGCAGCCCGATATTCTCTGGCATGCCGTCGGGCAGCTTTCCCTGCCGCCATGTCGGGCTGGTCGACGGGTGGGTGACCGCCTGCCACGCCTTCATCGTAAACTCGAAGCCTGGCGGGGCCTCATCACGCCAGCGCCTAGCCGTCTCGGGCTTCGGCAATTTATAGAACGTATCCTGCAGCTCGATCACATCGAAGTGCTGGAAATATCCTTCGTGCCCTCCTTTGATGCTCCAGCCGCATGTGCCGATCTTGAGGTCCATATGGCATCATACGCAGGTCGGATTAAAAGACTTAACCCGCTTGCAGAATCGATCAGACGCATGTAAGCCTAACCAGCATGGCTCGTCTACCATGCCCTTGAAGGGGCTATGGCTTTGATCTTTACGTCTTAAACATCCAGAAAGTCCAATTTAGTCGTGGGTGAAGGGCGGCTAATAGCCGTAGAAACCCATAGGCTTTAGCTATAAGTAGTCGCGAAGGCCTCTTGGTATCCCTGCCTCAAGGCTTCTCTGACCGGATCCTCGCCATGACTTCGGCCAGCGATTTTTTCGCGTCGTCCAAGTCCCGGCTCAGCTGATCGATCCGTTTTTGCAGCGTTGCCGCGTCTTCCTGAAGCTTTGCTTTGGACCTATGACCTTCGTAGGCACGTGCCTCCAGCCCTTTAGGCTGGCTACTTTCTGCGGCAGCGTGACCATTGATCACGGCCAGGAATTCTGATCCGAAGTTTTCCAGTTTTACCCTCCCAACACCCTGGATTTTAGACATCTCCTGCAGCGTACGAGGGCGTATCCTCGCCATCTCCGTGAGGGCAGAGTCATGGAAAACAACGTACGGAGGCCATCCGTTCTCGTCAGCAATGCGCTTGCGAATGTTTCTCAGTAGCTGAAACAGCCCGGCATCATATTGGTTATCCGTCGTAGACATGCTGGCCGTGCTCCGGGCGGGCCTGGTCAGGCGGATCTGCGCCGTACCGTTTGCAATATAGCAGCTTTTTTCACTCAGCGCAACCACTGGATATTTATCGCCAGTGATCGACAGGTACTCGAGCTGTATCAGCTCTTTGATAAAGCCGATCCACTGTGCTTTTGTATATGGACCGCCGGTGTTGTAGGCCGGGTTGAGGTTATGGTGATATTCCTGTATTTTTTTATTTGCAGATCCGCAGATGATATCAGCGATGTGGTTGACGCCAAACTTTCCCCGCAGGTTAGCAATGCAGACGACGATCTTTTTTGCTGGTTCAAGACCGTCGATGGTATCCTTAGGATCCCGGCAGTTGTCACAGCCATCGCAGGCAGGCTCGTCGTATTCTTCCCCGAAGTAGTTCAATAAAAATTTGCGCCGGCACAGTCGTGTTTCGGAGTAATCCATCATGGAGCGCCATTTTTGCAGTGCGATATTGTTGAGCTTATGATCCATGTATTCGTTCTCGATCAGGCTCTTGATCCTCATGGCGTCGGCGGACGAATAAAAAAGTATACAATCGCTGGTCTCGCCATCTCTTCCAGCACGACCGGTTTCCTGGTAGTATGATTCGAGATTTTTTGGCATGTCATGGTGGATGACAAACCTGACGTCCGGCTTATCGATACCCATTCCGAATGCTACAGTGGCGCAGATGACCTCAACATCATCCTTCACGAACCTTTCTTGGGTGGCGGATCGGGTAGGATCTGAGAGATCTGCGTGATACGGCAGGGCGTTGATCCCGGCCTTCTGTAATTTTTCGGCGATCTCTTCAGTCGTCCTTTTTTGTAGACAGTATACGATGCCGGATTTGCCTTTATTTTTATTGATGTAATCGATGATTTGTGTGGCGGGATCCTTCTTAGGCCTGACCTCGTATCGCAAATTTTTGCGATTAAAGCTGCCCAGGTACCTTTTTGGCGAGGCTAACTTCAGCTGGCTGACTATATCCTCCCTGACTTCAGGAATCGCTGATGCGGTCAGAGCGATCATGGGGATTCCCGGAAAGCGGACTTTCAGCATTGAAAGTTTCCGGTAGTCTGGCCGGAACTGATGGCCCCACATCGAGATGCAGTGCGCCTCGTCCACCGCGATCAGCCTGATGTTCAGTTTCTCGAGAAACTGGAGAAACGATTCCTGTGTGACCTTTTCAGGGGATATGTAGAGCACGCGTATTTTTCCTCCTGCCAGGTCCTGCTCGATCGATCGGATCTCCCCGATGCCCATGGAGCTGTTCAGCGTGGCTGCAGATATCCCGCTTGCCAGAAGGTCATCGACCTGATCTTTCATCAGGGATATCAGAGGGGATATGACGATGGTCAGTCCGCCGGATACGATCGCCGGGAGCTGGTAGCATAGGGATTTTCCCCCGCCAGTGGCGATGATCGCGAGAACATCGTGACCGCTTAAGACGCTGGCGATGATCTCTTCCTGAAAAGGCCTGAAGCCCCGGTAGCCGAAATATCGTTCCAGAGTTTCGAGTAATAACTGTCTATCCGGCAAAGTGCTTTTACCCTCAGCTATATCATTCTCCGGCTGTGAAAGTGACGACTGGATCATTGATATCTACTTCTATCACATCCTTATCTGGCCGCAATACGATAAAAAGTGACCGATAGCTTGCTGAAAGTAATATGTGGTGGTTCATCTCGACTAAAGTCCGGGGATTTCGATAGCCTGCGCTCGATAATATTAAATCAGGACGACGTGAACGATCTGTCCGGCCTTCAGGTCGTCCCTGGCCAGGAAATAGCCCTGAGCCAGCAACGACCTTGCCGATGCGGATATCTGGGATACCACATAGTCGGGGCCGGGCAGGAGCCCTAGCGACGAGCCGCGGTAGCCCATAGGATAGGCCTGCCCAGCCTTCAGCTCGGCGAAGACCAGGTAGTCGAAGCCTTTGATATTGAAATCCATGTTGCAGCATACCGGCAGCGAAATCGCCATGTTCATCGTCATACCGTGGATGAACCTCCGCACAAAGATCTCCATGCCCACGAAACAGCCGGCCGGCTTTCCTGGCAAAGAGAAGACCGGCCTTCCCCGGTAGTATGAGGCGGTGAAAGGAGTGCCTGGCTTCACCTTCACGCTCCTGAACACCACTTCGCCCTCGTCAGTCACAAGCTTCACGTAGTCTTTCGTTCCGGCTGAAACGCCTCCGATCGTAATGACCATGTCGAAATCAGCCGCCGCTGAGCCGATTGCAGAACGAGTAGCGTCAGGATCGTCCGGTATGATGCCCATATGGACCGCTTGGCAGCCCCACGAGCGGAGCATCGCACACACCACCGGCGAGTTCGTGTCCCTGATATGGCCTTTGATAATCTCATCGCCAGTGGATAGGACCGCGACCGAGATCTGCCGGAAAACTCGTACCGAGTTGGTGTAGGCCGCCTGAAGCGCCCCTATCATTGCCGGCGTGACGAGAGTTCCTGCAGCCAGGAGAACATCGCCCGCCGCGAAGTCTGCACCCATTCTCAGTACGTTGGTCCAGGGTTTAAGCTCCGGCCCGGAGAGGAGTTCATTATCCAGTCGGGCATCTTCCACCCGCATGACCGCGTCCGCTCCCTTCGGCAGCTGTGCCCCGGTGGTCACATACACGGTCTCGCCTCGATTGATCACCGCCCGCTCGCTGCCGGCGTAATTTTTCCCGACCACCACCACGGGGTAATGATCTGCAGACCTGATCGCATACCCGTCCATAGTGCAGACATCGTATGGGGGTGACGTAGCCTTCGAGATGGCATCGGCTGCAAGAAGCCTTCCGGAAGAGCAGTCGACCGCCACTTCTTCGGTACTCAGTATCCCATAAAACCGGCTACGCATGCCATCGATCAACTCTAACGCCCTGTTAAGTGCCACCATATGCTCGCCGTTCGCTGTCATCATCCCTCACTCACATTCACAGGGCCCTATACACGTTCCATGCCCTTAGCGATGACTTCTCAGACTTCCCAATAGAACGAATGGACGGTATTCCAGCCGGCCCTTTCAGATCGTCGTCCGGTTCGCGCAGCCGTTCAACCCGCACGGTCGGCTATTCGCTTGCGTGACTGCTCCCACCGCTAAAGTTGGTGGGCTTCCACGGTTCTCGGGCCGATAGACTGCAATCCCAGTCTATGACCTATGTATTTAAAATTATCGGCAAGCGAGGTACGCTTCATCCCACGCTAAAGTCGTAGGGTTTCGCTACCCCTACACTGTTCATCCGAATCACCACACGCAGAGCAACGCAGAGTAGCTACTTTCCCTTCCAGAATTTGAGGCACGATATCAAAAGCCTGGATCTCAATAGTTAAAACGCCTATTAAAAAAGTCGGGTGAAAGGCCCTGGATGTGGTAGCATCCAGAGCCGCTTCGTCCCGGTAATGATAGCCTGGTTTATACTTTCTCGCCGGTCGGCTGTCTCCAGCTCTTCTCTACTTTGCCCTTGTAGATCTCCTGCTGCATCAGTGCTACAGGGTCAAGGACCGGCCCTTCGCATTTCTCGATCTTGACGGGCAGGTTCTTATACATCGGGCTGCCGGTGCTCTCGGTCTCGGGGGTCACGACCACGTTGGCCCAGACACCTCGGACGACCCAGACCTCGCCTTTCTGCTGGGATGGGGCCTTCCTGGCTCGTAGTACGACGTTATCGCCGAACTCGTTGGTGATCTTGACGAACCAAGGCTTACCCAGCGCTACGAAGTCTTCGGGATTGATCTCGCAGTACCCGCATTCCCGGGTGTATGCATCGGAGAACTTGTTGCCGCCCTTGATCACAGCGCCTTCGTAGACGGTGGAACCGGTGTTGAGGATAATATCCATTGCCATATTTACACCTCACTCCTGCTGCTTCTTCATTTTTGCCTCTTTCTTTTTCTTCACCAGCTCGAACAGCTGCCTGAGGGTATCCTCATTGGACTTGGTAAAGTCGAATGGGGGCGTGGTGAAGCTACGGGCGTAGATGGGCACATTGTCCATGCGGTAGAAGGTGCCTTCGCACTCCATGCCGTCCAGCACGCCGGGCAGCACCGCGTCGCTCACGAATTGCATTGGGCCTGGGGCGATCTCGATGGATGCGACCGGGATCTCGGCCATGCGCTCCACGGCCTTCTTGGGCAGGTGTCCGCCCAGATCGGCGCACATGCAGAGTACGGCGTCGACTTCTCCTCGGTAGAGGGCGTCTACGGTCGAGTACTCGCCGGGCTGGTACCTGGGGTATCCCCTGGAGAAGTCTACGGCGAATGGGAAGCCGTGTTGCCAGGACAATACTTGGTTGAACCCCGCCACGTTGCAATGGCCCCTGTTGGCCGATATGACGAACTTGGTATGTTTGTTGGCCTCCTGGGTGAACCGCATTGCGATGGAGGCGTTGTAGTGCTTGCCGTGGCTGCTGGCGATGCCCAGTCCGACCCAGATGACTCCGAACTTGCAGGCCTTGACCATCTCAGCGAACTTGACCATGTCCTCTTTGCTGATGCCCGTGGTCTCGTAGGTCGACGGGTGAGGCTCCTCGCCCCGTAGCATGACCATCAACGCATCGATGAGCTCATAGTCTGTGCCGGGCTTGAGCTGTAGGTGCAGGTCTGCCTGGGCAGCGGTCGGGCTGCGCCTTGGGTCGACCACGACCATCTTGCGGCCCTTGAAGCCCTGCTCAGTCCAGAAGCCCCTCATGTAGTGGGAATGGCGGCTCATGTGCCTTGGGTGAGAGTCTGCCGGGTTGCAGCCCCAGTAAATATTGAGGTCCGCCCGGTTTTTGCACTCGCCCAGCGTTGCCGTTACCTGGCCTGCGTCCTGTACTGCCATGACTGTCGGTCCGTGGCAGATTGTCGCGTTGCCATCAACCAGACCGCCGACGTATTCGGCTATGGCGATGCCTACGGACATCGCTTCGGTCGAGGTCTCGCTGCCCATGAACAGGAGGGGGCGCTTGGCGTTGACCAGCATTTCGGCCGTGTAGTCCAGCACATCCTCCCATGCAGCTTCCTTGCCGTAGAGAAGGGGCTTCTTGATCCTGTGGTGGCTCCTCAACTCCTGGAACTTTGCGTCGCCCATTAGACAGGCGTTCTGGGTGGTGATCGCATCGTCCGTGAGCTCGATGATGACATCGTCGCAAGACATGCCGCAGACGGGGCAGGTCACATCACTGCAGGTGATCTTACCATCCTCGGTCTTGCTGGTGTCCTTTTTTACTACATGTTCGGATATCACTCTATACACACTCCATAGATTTGTTCGTGATTCGATGATCAGAAGTCCGGCGACTGTGAGATCAGCCGAAGAAGGTTGCAGTATCCTCAGCTAGGTCTATCTCCAGACTTATTATTCTTGTAGCTGGTGGCCCGTTTAAATAGTTATCGAAAAAAACTGAAACGTGGGCGGAAGTTAATAAATTTGTATAACTAACGATGATATTTATTTTATAAATATACGTTTATACGATATCTGTAGCGGAATTATCACGAATTTTCATTAATATAAAATAGTAGCGACAGACGAGCCGAACGCACTAGACAAACTTTATAAGCTTCAGCGTCTTTTACAAAAATGTTAAACAGGTGAACGACGTTGAGATCGGATGAGAAAGAGACGCTGCTAACACCCCGGCAGATTCAGGTGCTGCGCATGAAAAAGAAGGGCATGACTCAAGCGGACATCGCCCGAAAAATGAAGACGACCAGAGGCAACATCTGCATCATTGAGAGCACAGCCCTCAAGAACATCGAAAAGGCAAAGAACACGCTGAAGTTCTTCAAGGCACTGGAAGCCCCAGTGTGGATCACCGTGCCCGCCGGCACAGATATCTACGCGGTGCCGCCGATGATCATCAGAGAAGCCGACAGGAAAAAGATCAAGGTCGCCATAGACTCGGCCATGATCCTGGTCAAACTGAAGACCGAGGCCCTAGACCGAGTCCAACACCGGATCACCCTTGGTGAAATCGACATATCAGTCGACGAGCATGGCAACGTGAACATCTGCTAATAACCCCCTGCCCACAGACGATCTAATCAACAAGCCCCATCCAGGCAACCGGTCGATACGCGATCACAGCATTAGGAATTAGGTTCCACGAGGATATCCATGATGCTATGATGCTATGATCCCCCTTCCGCCCGAAAGCTACTTTCAAAGCCGAGTATACTTCGCCACGCTCCCCAGACCTTCCTCGATTCGTAGCAATTGATTATACTTTGCCGTCCTCTCGCTTCTGGCGGGAGCACCAGTTTTAATGATCTCCGCGCCCAGAGCAACCGCTACGTCTGCAATGATACTATCCGATGTCTCGCCAGACCGATGACTTACGGCCACTTTGTATTGATTCCGGAAAGCCATGGTCGCCGCGTCGAACGCTTCCGACACCGTTCCGATCTGGTTCAACTTCAGCAGCAACGCATTTCCCGCGCCCAAGTCGATGCCTTTTTGCAACCGCTTCACATTCGTTACGAAGATATCATCGCCAATTACAGTAACGTCCCCAACCCTCTTAGTGAAGCCCACGAAACCGTCCCAATCCTCCTCGGAAAACGGATCCTCCAAGACTATGATCGGGTAGTCCTTAACCATGCCTAGGTAGTGGTCCGCCAACTTGTCCCGGGAAAGCGCCTTGCCATCGATGTTATACTTGCCATCCTTAAAGAACTCCGATGCAGCAGCATCCATGCCCAGCTTGACCTTGCCGTTATATCCCGCCTGATCGATCGCCTCCGAAATAGCATCAAGCGCATCCCGAGTAGTTTTGATCGCGGGGGCAAAACCACCCTCATCCCCAACATTCGTGGCCGTACTACCATACCTGCCTTTTAAGATTTTTCCCAACGCATGATAGGTCTCGACGCCCATACGAAGGCCCTCTCGGAAGCTGTCAGCTCCCACCGGCAGTACCAAAAACTCCTGTACTGCAAGGCCACTACCTGCATGTTTTCCCCCGTTGATCACATTCATCATAGGCACCGGCAACCGGTACGTATTCACGCCCCCCAAGTACTGATAAAGCGGCAGATCAAGCAGGCTGGCCGCCGCCCGCGCCACCGCCATCGAAACCCCGAGGATCGCATTGGCACCAAGCTTCGACTTGGTGGCAGTTCCGTCCAACCTGCACATAGACATATCGATCTCCCGCTGAGCAGTCACGTCCATTCCGACAACCAGCTTGGCTAGCTGCTTGTTCACGTTGCCGACAGCGGTCTCCACACCCTTGCCACCATACCTCTTGCCCTTATCCCGCAGTTCAAGCGCTTCGTACGTGCCCGTCGACGCGCCCGAGGGTACGCAAGCGACGCCAGAGCTGAACGCCGTGCATACTTCGACCTCCACAGTCGGATTACCCCTCGAATCAAGTATTTCCCTGGCATGGATCTTTGTTATCGGTTCAGACAAATCCAACACATCCTATTAATAATACAAATCGTGAATATTTAATGTTAAGCAGTCTGAACAGCACGGAACAAAGATAGTTGCTCCTAAAGTCAAAGCCAAATACCGCAAGAAAGGAAGAAAAGAACACGAAATTGGAATAGTACCGCAGGACGAAACCTGGTCCCATAAAAATTTATTTGATTTTAAACTCCATGCCATTGCCACCTAACCTCGTCATATCGGCCGAAAGCGATATGTGGACCCGGACGAACTTGCCAAAAACCCAACGATTAAAGGTTGCTACAGGAATGCCCACAGCACAAAAAGCCCATAGACGAAAAACCAGCAATAGTAGCGGTGGCGACAGCGCCGTAGTTATAGACCATAGGAACCCACGGTTAAAACTGTGGAAACCGTCGCCCTAAACCCGTGTATGCACCTGAGGTCAAAAGAGGCTATTCCGTTCGATCACCACTTATCAACATCACTGATCGGGCTACGCCTTCTCGTAGTAGCTCGAACTGCCGCATCCCTTACAAACCCCGTTCTCAATGGTGTGCTCGGGCACCATCTCCCCGCAGGACGGACACTTTTTTGAGGCCCACTTCTCCTTCGGGGTGAATTTCACCCGCACCGGCTCCCAGGACAGGATATTGCGACCGGCACAGAGGATCTCCTCGAGCAGCCTGTCGCTAGACACACCCCCCTTATAGCTGGGGTCATTGGTGTACCACAGGTGCAAGGTAGGATATTTCTTCACCTTTTCCGCGTCGACGTAGACACGTATCCCATCCGCAGTCGTGCCCGTGGAGAACCCGTTCACCGTGATCGCATATCGCCCGGTATTGATGATTCGCAGGCGATGATTGCCCATAGTAGCGCCCAGGAGCACCTGCAACGGGTCCGGGGCACACTTAGGAGTCTCCGAAACGGCATACAATTTGTCGCCCGGCTTTGCCCCAAGCTTCTCCAGCGCCAAATCCACCATGAAAGCCCCGATGAGCAGACCCGCCGCAGGGAAGGTATGAAACGCCACACATCGGCGTATATAGCCCTGTACACGTTCATCCACTTTGCAACGGCCCATCATCTCATCCAGGTTTCCGTACATCTCCGTCATCGATAATGGAGTATCATCAACAGCTATAAAATAATATCGATGAACACGTAGCAGGTGTTTAACTCTTTTGATTAAACCATAAATCTCTTATTATTTCATTTCATGGTCATAACTGACGTGGATTTGATCAGAGCGTAACCTTGTCGCCGGCCTTCAGCCCCAGATCCTGAACCGCCTCTTTGGAGATGGCAGATTAGATTAGATTAGATTAGATTAGATTAGATTAGATTAGATTAGATTAGATTAGATTAGATTAGATTGCCCACTACCTGCACTTTGACGATCTCCAGGCGGATCCCAATGGTAATGTCCTTGACGGTACCCTGGAGCTTGTTTCTTGCACTGACTTTTATTCTCTGGTCTGAGGAAGTGTCATCCGTCACCATTAATTTTTGACTGATTTCAGGAACGCAAAAAGTGGTGCGTTCCGGCTGTGCCACGTGATATACAGCTAACTGTATATTTCCGCTGGCGACTTTTCAGAGCGCCTTCCATGTCCGGCGCGTACCTGACATCCTGTTCGAACTGCCTCGGATCGGTAATTGCCACCGACATCACGACGTCGATACCATTTTCGAACAGCACATCGGGAATAATCTGCGCACTGGAGCCATATAGGCAGCGTAGCCTGGCGTTTTTCGCATGTCTGATCACCTCGTCAAAGGTGCCGTTGACCAGCGTTGAGCCGGTAATGAACACCACGTCCGCATGGGAAAGTACCCCCCTGTTCTCCTTTTCCGTATGGACCCGAATGCAATCAGGCCAGCGCTCTATCGTCTCCCCTATTATGGTGGTCACGAACGACGATATTGGCCGCTGGTCCGTCACATGAAGCTCTTTGCAGCGGCCCATATATTCCTTCACCAAGCCCCCGTAACCTACAATGGCGATGACATCGTCAAGGGATATAAGACGAGGGAGGTCAATGGCCGTATCATATCCCTTCGCCTTCATGACTTGATCGCTCACTAGTGGTTGCGATAATGCGTTCAACGCTGCTACTGTCATCGACCTCCGGCGTATGATCGGATCCTTTAGATGTTTTTTTGCAAAGTCTATAAGGGACATACCGATATAGGGCTGTAATTCACTGGGGTCGAAGTTGGTTTCAGGATCAGCATACCGAGGATTGTTACCACCGAAGCTCATGGCAATGCCACAGCAGCCTCTGACACCGATTACCACGTTCCAGCCTGGCTTCAGGCCAAACCGGGCGATATGATCAGGCTGAATGTTGAGCCGTTCATATTCGCTGCAAATCTTAGAGTACGCTTTTCCTATGATATCACCGTTACTCATTAACCATCAGTCCACCGACATATGACTCCAGCTTATCTGGAGCGAGCATTAGCACTAGGTAGCTGATAGGCGTATGCATGGTTATCACGTTGTGTATATCCGATGGTACAACCACTGATCTTAATATCCCATCCCCCATTTATGTTCCCCCTGCGTCTACAGCAGGTATAAACTTTAGATAGTCGAGATGATATTCGCCGCCATACCATCCCAGCCAGTCGCCTGAGAGGTGTATACGATGATCAATCGACCCTGACTACCCGGGTTATACTATGGCGGCGGTCGTATACAGCCTTAGGGTAGCATGCGCCGGCTGGATACCTGGTGTAGGTTGTCGTACAGTCATTTAAATGTTTTGATAAACAACCTGGTAGACGTTTAATAAAAACATTTAAATTAGAGGCCGGACGCTGGTAGAACCGGATCACAAAGCTTTGACACCAACACCCATCCTAGTCGGCGCTTCCTTTATGCTCGTCGTGGATAACCCTCTGCAGGGATTTAACATCGATATAGATACCGATAAGTGTCATTACATCGGTCGTAGGGGCGCCCATCTTTATGTACCTGCTGAAGAAAGCGAAAGACACTCGATCCTGAAAGACCGTCGGAAACCCGTTAGAACGGCGTGTCACTACATTCAGGATCACTTTAAGGATGACTAGGCCTCGTTAAGCACCCAGATATTTTTCAGTCCGGGAGGACACCATGTTTTCAACTAGACCCACCAGTCGCTCGATCGCGTCCAGCCGGATGTATAGTTCTCTGCCCGAAATCGATGCCTCCCTGATGCTTTCTAAACCATATTACTGCTAATACTTATAATTTTTAACAAATATTCATCATATGTTTAACTATTTTAATACATTTGGTGGGTGGGCATTATCCTACCTTACCCGAGACTAACTATAACGATCGATTCGCTGCCTATTACTCGATTTTCTTTCCCAGCAATGACTGCTACCCCATAGGCAATAGCTATTTTTACGCACTGGAGTATATCTTCTGGCGATCGGTGTATTCAAAAGCACTGTTAATGGTTATAGATTAACCCATGCGGATAAGTTCATGACTAACAATAGGTATTTATAAAACAACACTAAGTTCTCCTATTGCAGCATGTGGCAACGAGATGAAAATCTCGTACACTGTCGGTCACATTCAGGTCTCCGACGCTTGTCTGTTTCGGTAATGACGGCCCCTCGTGCATCGTGGGAAATGCCGCGGATCAGCCGTCGTTGCCAGAATCTCGTTCTCAAAATGGATTACATATAATGGAATATTATGCCACCGCATGGTAATTTATGGTTTATATAGCCCAAATCGTATCGAATCACGAGAGCCACGGGTGGTTATTTTATCCTTGCACGTAAATTCTTTTACCGGTGACACTATGGCGGATAAACCATTCACGTTGATAATATATACCTCCATGTCGGGGCATACAGAGGCATTGGCTAGAGCACTCGCGGACGGAGCCAGGCAGTCTCGGAACACCTCTGCCGATTTAAAACGGGCAAGGGACGTGACACCGGAGGATATCGATAAAGCTTCAGCACTGGCTTTCGGATCGCCGACCTACTTCAGCTACATGAGCGGAGAACTTAAGATGTTCTTCGACGAATTTTTAATCCGCAAGGACAAGTTCAAGGGCAAGCCAGCCATCGCCTTCGCGACCGGCGACGGAGGGCAACTCAAATGTATTCAGAGCATCGAAGATATCATGGAGTACTTTGAAGTCGATATGGTGCACAGGTCAGATATTATCTCTGCAGGGCTCGCGATACAGGGCGTCCCGGACGAGAACGCGCTTAAGACAGCCAGAAACGTCGGGACAAAACTGGCCGAAGCAGGCAAGTGCCTAGTGTGCCGAGAAGCAACGGAGAAAGAGGGAGTGACCATCGGAGATCAGAAGCCATCAATGCACTAAAAGGCAGCAGAGAACGGTTCCCCCATCCAATGGTAACGACACACGGGAAAAATTAGACTAACTATGCAGGACGGCTCCAGCAGCGAAGACAATCACCAGATCCGCCAGCTCTGACAAAAAATCAGAGCCGATTTTAACAGCGTTAATTGCCTATTATGCCCTGACATCATTTTATTTCACTCAAGAAGGCATCTCACACTAAAACTGTTGCGAACCTATTTTTAACACATACTAGATGAAAATCTGGTGATGAAAAATGCGTATTGACAGGAATGTCAGAATATTAACGACCGCGGGCGTCGTGCTCGTGCTTCTGACGGCACTGCTGTCGGTCGCGATGGCGCGAGACTCCGGCGGGACCTGCATGAAAGGGTCGGATTGCAATGGTAAAACAGAGATGAGATCGCATATCCACGACATATACCTGGTGAAAAACATCACCGGGCGGAACAGTACCAATATCATGTTCCAAATACCCACCATAGCAATAACAGGCAGAGATGGCAAGGCAGCCACCATCAACTTCCCAACACCACTCAAAGGAGGCTACAATACAAAACGCGGCGTAGGGTACATATCCGCCAACCTGAGTTCGGCAGATATCACCATCAGACCAATGAAGAACGCAAACATCAACGTGGCCGGAGCATCCATGGTAATGACCATGATGGACGTTAATGTCATCCTGGACAGCAACGATTTCTTTATCTACGAATATAGCAAAATAGGCATGCTGCTGCCGGACGGAACCGCAAAGATCTACCGGCTGGACAAGCCAGTCAAAGTGATGTACAACAAGGACTGGAAGGTGCTCACTATCGAAGCATACCAATCGATCGGCGACACCCTGAATTATGCATTCACAAACGCCGCCACATTCCCTAACGACGCCCCGCCGATGAACCTCAAAGACATCAACAGGGCCGAATTTTCCACAGGCCGAATTCAATCCATCGGCACAGCACCAATATTGAGGCCAATGGCGACTGCAACACCGGCACCAACACCAACACCAACAGAAGCACCAACACCTACGCCAACACCAACAGAGGTACCAACACCAACAGCGCCCACAGAAGCACCAACACCTACATCCACGCAAACAGAAGTGCCGACACCTATACCAACAGAAGGACCAGGAATGGTCCCGGATTTACCGGTATCATTCTAGTCGGGTAACCTGGGACAAGAGAATATCGTAGCGTAAAAATGTCAGTGTGGCAGGGCTTTTACGCCCTGCCATGATCTGTTCTTACCCACCCCCATGGCTGAAGCCTTTTGGGTTCTACGGTTGGCTGTATAGCCATTGTCCGCTTTGGAGTGTCAGATTCCAGTTGCAACAATATGTCTTGTTGCAATCGATGTGTGCTATGCGGCGTGAGATATGACTGATACCAGCTCAGCAGTCCGACGCTATCGACGTACTATAGCAACCGGGGGTTCTATACTGTACAGTTCCTCTGGCCCAAGCCAGAAGGACGCAAGCACAAAGACGTATCATGAAAGATTCAAGGGAGGATCCATTCTATCGCTAAAGCAGTGGGCTTTACCAGACCCGTCGCCACAGATGGAAAGCCCTCGGTTGAGGGAGAAGCTCAAGCGCCAGCCGCGTTAAGACTCGGGCTCATTTCAGCGATTCATCCCCATCATTAAACTCGGCGTTGATATGACTACCATCACAGAATGGCTTATTTCCGGATAAACCGCAACGACAGAGGGTTACCCGATTTCTGATCTCATACGTTTTTTCTTTATCTGCAGACTCGAACGGTATTCCCCCCTTGAGCCATATCGGCCCGCTCACGCCTTTTTCAAGGTCTTCCACCAGGCCTATCGATGGATGGAATACCGGCTCCACAGGCTTTTCGGCCTTTTTATCCCAGATGACTAGCCTGCCTGCGGGACAATTGCCAGCGATCTCCTCAGCCAAAGCCCTAGATCCGCTATCGTTGACCTCCAGAACGAGGTCCCATATGCCCCCAGCACGATGACAGAACCGTGCCAGAGCGCATAGCTCCGGATAGTCTATCAGCGCAATGTCCCTGCCCGAAATGATGCCCGCCTTATCTATGAACCTTTCGAAACCGGCCGTCTCAGTACCATCAAAGCTAATCTTCGCATGCGTTCCGTCACAGAACGGCTTGTTCTTCGACTCTCCACAGCGGCATAGAGCATACGTTTCCTGATGTGGGTACATATCCCCGTGCTGCCATTCGACTGGACACCCTTCAACCGGATCGGCGACGATAAACTCTTTCGCCAGCGGCAGACCGCCGGATACTAGATACGGTCCGTCCTTGGAGATGACCACTTTACCTTTCACGTCTGGATTCCCCCGGATGTTCTTTCGGATAACTCTGTTGAGCCTGATAGATGAAATAGTATCTGCCCAGGAAACGATGACCTCAATCTATTGAAGATCGTTAGTGATAGGTAGACAGACGCAGGCCGTATGTACCTAGCTGACTATAATGCCATCGTTATAGTTAATGAACACGGAGCGAGAGAAAACCTGGTTGCTCTATCGCCCGTGCTCGTTATCCTATAAACGGATTAAGGTCGATTTTATCTGGCTCCTTTGCTT
The DNA here is from genome assembly GCA_035319305.1 of Methanocella sp. Classification (GTDB taxonomy): domain Archaea; phylum Halobacteriota; class Methanocellia; order Methanocellales; family Methanocellaceae; genus Methanocella_A. The sequence continues at coordinate 5,816 of DATHCY010000082.1, read as the reverse complement.
GCGGACTCCTCACCCGGAGTTTCTGGGTAGAAGTCGTTGATAATGTCGATGACACGTGATCGGGCGGCGCCTGTCTTACGGGGATCGGAGACCCAGAAGCGCAGTTCATAGTTGAAGCCGCCTTCGCTAATACCAGTCTTATACAGCTGTCCAGCTATCTCGGCTATAAAGCCCGGGACTGTAGCCGCGTCTTTCCATACCGCGTCCACGAGGCCGGCCAAGTCGACGTTCCGGGGCATAGTGAAGGACACTTCGACCCGGTAGCGTTTCGTACTCGTGTAATTGATGATAGGAGTAGTCAGGAAGGTAGAGTTCGGCACGGTGATGGCGAGGCCATCCTGACCCTTAAGCGTCGTAGCCCGAATGCTGATACTCTGCACCGTCCCCATGTTATCCCCGACCCTGATCAGATCACTGACAGCGAACGGCTTCTCAATGTAGACGACTACACCACCAAGCATGTTAGAGATAAGCAACTGTGAGCCGAGAACCACCACAACACTGAGCACACCCAAGCTCAAAATGAGCGGAAACAACTGGACATCGAACACCGCGAGTATATTCACAAAGGCTATAGTAAGGACCGTGTACGTGGCCAGCATCGCCAAAGTGCGGATCTTCCTATCTGAGATGCCATAGTCTTTCCCGAGCTGAAAGATCAAGCCCTTCACCAACCTGATCACCAGATAGGCGAGGGCCAGGATGAATAGCGACAATAAAAGCCGGTGCCAATTATAATAGAGGAAGCCGGCTAAGAACAACATCGCCTCGTTAATCATATACATCGGGCTCGTGGAGGCAGAAGCCCCGGAAACAACACCGGAGACTACCGAACTATTATTGTCAGTCATCACGTTTCCACCATCACCCATCCCCTAGTAAAGCGGTTGAATATCTAAGAGTAATAAAATCGCACGCTCGGACATATAAGTGGCTGAGATGAGCGTTAGGCATGCTAGTTTTTTCATCATCTACGCACCTGACAGTATCAGCGCCTGATTTTTCCCCCGTATCGCTGAGCTTCTTCTCGGCCTTACTGCCGATCTCCTTTTCTCCCCAGTGCTTTCACTCCATGATCGTGGATTGCCCCACAGTCTCATTCTATGACTTCCCTTCCACCAGGTCTCCATCGCCGTACCTTCTACCTGTTTCTTCAGCCCACCTATATTATCACCTATGACATCGGGACCAACATATTAAAACGATACGAAAAATAAATACGAAAAACGCCGGACATGAGCTCGCTGGACAGACTTGAGCAGAATGACAAAGTTCTCCTACTAACCAAATGGAAAAATAGCAGCCGCTTATGCTCGGTAACCTACCACGCCCTAAAGGGCTGTTGATTCCTGTTTCATGACCATTGCTTACTCGACCTACGGTCGAGTAGTGAATGGCTCTACAGGCACTTCGTCGTGCCTCTTAGTTCCGCTTCACCTCTTTTACAGTAAACTATTTCTCTTATCAAGCATACGCTTGCAACACACACGTGTATCCGACGACACTATTGCTTTCGAGAGCATGAGCACGGTCGATGTGCTGTCGAAACTGACGTTTGAAGCGCCCCCATAGGTTGGCCGCGTCGCCTTCGCGACGACTCTGGTTCGTCAACCCAAAGTCAACCGATGAATATAGCGTATCACTGACATCAATGTGTCTCCGATATAGTTACAAGCCACAGCCCTGAAGGGCGTGGTAGTTGACAAGATATTCAACTCAACTCAACTCATAGTTTTATTTTTTAGCCATAAAATATAAAAAGGAACACTTGGAGAGTGAACGATAGGGCTGAATCGCTATAGAGGAATGGTCTTTGACAAATCAGTATCTGGGATATGGTGACAGGTATCCTGTTCGTCCCGGTAAAGCGGCGGGGATCGATATCCTCCGGAGGTTAGAAATGAAGTCGATTAAAATAGTTCTTTCATTATTGCTTGTCCTGGTGATAGCGGTGTGCGTTGAGGGTTGTTCCTCTTCTCCCACCACCCTGCCATCCGCAAATGCTACTGCAACCCCTATAAACGGCGGCCAGCAGGTCTCTTCAAACTTGACTATCAACAATAGTGCCTGGCATTATGATGCAATAAATAATGTGTTCTGGCAGATTGGGGTTGGATATTGCTCTAAACCAGAAACCGCGGCATATGAAAACATGGGGGTCTATGTCCCCGGACAATATTTCAATGCCATTGCTAATGGCGATGGGACATACACCTGTACTATTAATGCGACCGGCCAGGTCAGCGGATACACCGCGCATACTGCACCCATTGTAATCCCGGTGAATACGCCAGGCTACTCTGCACAGACCCCGCCCGCATCGTATAGTTTTAACGATGTTTCAGATTATATCAAGGCGGGATTTGTCTATCTATATCCTGGGTTGCGGGGCCGTGACAATGGGTATGACAGCAGCGGGAAACTGATCTACAGCGGTGGCGCGCCTTGGGGAGTGACTGATCTAAAAGCCGCTGTCCGTTATTACCGGTATAATCAGAATGTTCTTCCTGGTGATACTGACCGTATCTTTACGTTTGGTATGAGCGGTGGCGGTGCTCAGAGCGCCGTGATGGGTGCTTCGGGCGACAGCAAACTGTACTATCCCTATCTGAACTCTATTGGCGCCGCCACAAACTATACCAACGGGACTATTATCAGCGATGCCATTTCCGGAGTCATGAGCTGGTGTCCGATCACCAGCCTGGATTACGCTGATGAAGCGTACGAATGGAATATGGGACAGTATTCTTCATCCGATACTCGGGCAAACACTACGTGGACTTCCGCCCTATCTGCTGATCTGGCCAATACATATGGCGATTATATCAACAAGCTACACCTCAAAGATAGTAATGGCACGGTCCTCACACTAGAAAACTCTAGTGTAGGCATCTATACATCCGGCACATATTATGAGTATATCCTCTCAGTCATCGAGGGTTCTTTAGACAACTTCTTACACGATACAACGTTCCCATATACAGAATCGTCCGGCAATTCGATGGCTGCTGGGGGAAGCCCGCCCACTGGCAGCGCTCCCAACGGTGGTATTCCAAGCGGCAGTGCTCCCGGCGGGAATATATCCGGGGGTAATGCACCCGGTGGCAATATGAACCAGTCCCAGCAAACCTCGTCGATAACGTACAATACTACCCAGGAGTATATTGACTCGCTGAATTCGGATGGGGAGTGGGTAAAATACGACCCCGTGACCAATACCGTGCAAGTTACGAGTATCGAAGCCTTTGTCAAACACTTTAAAAACCCGTCGAAATCTGTTCCTGCATTTGATGATCTGAATCGCTCCCAGGCAGAAAACAATCTCTTTGGCAACAACACCAATGATTCACTCCACTTCGATGCAACGGCGGCAGGTCTGTTACAGAAAAACAAAGACAATTACTCGGCTTATAATAACTGGAATTCTTCCCTTGTTAATGTATACGCGACCGATCTGACGGCGGTAGACAAGTTAGGCAACAACATCCAGTACCGCCAGAATATGTACAACCCGATGTATTATCTGAGCGATTATTACGAGGGCTATAACACCTCCATTCCCGCAACACATTGGAGGATCCGAACAGGTATCGAGCAGGGGGATACGGCCCTGACCGTGGAGACAAATCTGGCGCTGGCGCTTAAACAGTACCATGGTGTTGAGGATGTCGATTTCGAAACGGTGTGGGGACAGGGGCACACGATGGCCGAACGCACCGGCACTAGCACGGACAATTTCATTGTATGGGTCAACAACTGCACAGAGACGGGATAAGTAACCCCTAACGCACGGGTATTCTTATCATAGGGAAACAGAGGAAGAAAAAGCTTGAAAAATAAAAGGGGCAGGAACTATGCCCCCACCCTTTTTTAATATATTGTTGGATTCTGCATAATTTTTTTCGACGTGCTGCAGAGCGCTTTTAGTGTTCTACATGGTCATACGGTTGTTGCGACGGCCGTTCTCCGCTAAATTTCAGAATACATAGCGTGACCGCGGTAGGGTGCCATTGCGTGGTCTCTAGTACCCGATCGACCTCGATCATGCCGCTGAGGCCGTGAATTTAAGGTAGTCTCAATTGTGAGTGGTGTGGTGGGTCCTGTTTATTGGGCTTCGGCTGCCGATGGCGTGGCTTGTTCGCTTTCTTCGCTGCCTCGATCACGTCTTCTGACGGGTCTTGAAGCAATCTCGGCAGTTATAGAAAGTCGGGATTGTTAGATTTCTTTATCGATGGCGGGCAGCAGGACCACAAACTTGGCGCCCTTTGTATAGTCTCCGGCCGTCCGGTCTTCGACCCACACGCGGCCGTCGTAGCTGTACACCAGCGTTGTCACGAGATATAGTCCGAGGCCCATGCCTTTAACCCGGTTCGTGCCCTTTATCAGCCTGTTAAAAACCATGGGTTTCAAGTCGTCGGGGATGCCCGGTCCGTTATCCTCGACCATCACACGACAATATTTCCTTCCGTTCTCCACCACCTTATCTAGGTCGATGGTGATATCCGCCTGGTCTCTGGTGTGCTTGATCGCGTTGCCTACCAGGTTGGTGAACACGTCGTGCAGCAGTTCGTTGGCGCGAACATGACAGTAATCGTAACCGTTCGTGTTCAGTGTGACCGCTTTATTGTGCACCGAGCCGAACTCCCGCTGCACGTCCTGGAGCACCCCGCACACCTCGACGTCTTGGGCTTGGATCATCCCCTCTTGGTGTTTTTGAAGCTTCTGCAAGATATTGATAAGCTGGGCACTCCGTTGCATCATCCCTATCGACTTGTCTATGAACTCGCTCTGTTCACCGTCGCGCGGCGTCATATCCTGGGCTAGCTCGAGGTAGCCCAGCGCGACTTGGTGCAGGTTGTTGATGTCGTGGCCCATCAGATCGAGATACAGCTCGGCCTGGTTCTTCGCCTCTTCCAGGCTCCGGGTCCGCTCCCTGACCAGGTCTTCGAGGTGCTTCCGACTCTCTTTCAGCTCCTTCTCCGCATGCCGGAACCTGGTGATGTCTAGGTCCATCTTCAGGACCATACGGGAGCCGTCCGTGTCGGTGAACGGGTGGTCGTGGGCTTCGATCACACTGCCGTCCAGCGCAATGGCTTCCCAGTGGTGGGGTTTGCCGGTCTTCAGCGGGGTGAGGGACTCGCAAAAGTCGCACGGCTCGGTGCGCCCAAAACAATACTCGTAGCAGTGCCTGCCGTTGGCCTCGCCGAACTTTTCGCGGAAGGCGCGGTTGGCGAAGGCAACGTGGTAATCAGGAGTCAGCAGGCAAATCATAGCCGGCATCGTCTCTAGCACGCTATAGAGCCTCTGTCGCTCCGCATCAACCGCCGCGGCAACCTTGACGCGTGCCTCGGTTTTCCGCATCTCCTCCTCGGCCTGATTGCGTTCGATGAGGTCCGCTGCCTGGCGTGCCAGCAAATCCAGCCGCACGAGATCGCGCTCATCCGGACGGCGCTGCGTCCGGTAGTGTGTGGAGAATATTCCCAGCAGTCGTCCTGAACGGCTGACCAGGGGTGTGCTCTGTACTGCCCTTATGCCTGCTGCCAGCGCGGCATCCGGCGCTGGCTTATCGGAAAATACAGGGCTCTGCGTGATATCCTCGACGATGACGCGCTCGCGACTCATTATGGCCGCGCTACAAGCGGTCTGGCATTCATGGACTGTGTTGAAGAAATCGGTGAAAGCCTGGTCGAAGCCGCGGCCCGTTACTATCTTAAGCTCGTCCTCACCATTGAATAGCTGAATGTCGCCCATATCAGCCCCGGTGATCTCGATGGCCGCGTCGATAATATCGGTTAATAGCGAGTCTATGTTATTAT